>NZ_JAFFPK010000099.1 GCF_017590215.1 Clostridium sp. CCUG 7971 | reverse complement strand
CATAAGCTTATGGCTTTTTATTTTATATATTTATATTCCTAGTTTTATATTTATCGCTAAATACAATATAACTGAGTCATTAAATTTTCTTGGATCAAAACCACTTTTTTGATTTATTTTATCTAATCTATACTGTAGTGTATTTTTATGAATATATAAATCTTGTGATGTTTGCTTTAATGACATATCATTTTTATAATAAATCTCTAATAAACTTATTTCCTCTTTGTCTAGATTATCTAAAATTTTGTCCATATATTGTTTCTTTACTTCTGCATCAACATTTTCTAATATAAGCTCTAAATTTAAAGAATCAATATAGGTTAAGATTTTTTTATAATTAGTAGAGTATTTTAATGCTATTCTAGCTTCTTGGTATGATTTATGAGTTTCGTAAATTTCTTTTAATCTTCCTACCCCTCCACTTAATGTTCCTTTATATGTTTTTAAAAAATCCATATAAACAGTTTTAAGCTTTTCATATCTTTCTTCATTAATTAAAGCAATAAACTCATTTGGATAAATATATACCTTAAAAACATTTCCAATAGAATCAAATACCTTTTTTATTTCATTTTCTATAATTTCTAAATCTCCATCTCTATGGTATTTATTAATTTTCATAATAACAACTGCAAACTTCTGATTAGATGATATATTAAATTCTTCTAATATATTTTCTATTTCATCTTTATCTTCTATATCATTGTATATTAAAGACTTTACCACATAGCTTATTCTTTGCTTATCAGCCTCATATTTGAAATTCAATTGCTGTTCCTTTATAAATATTTCTGTGATCTTAGTAACAAGAAACCCATATCTACCAACTTCACTAGGTTCTCCAGTTATCCCGATTGCTCCAATTGCAGTCTTATTTATTTTTATAGGATAATTTATACCATTTCTACTTCCTTTATACTCACTATCATCATCAACAACTATATTATTTAATGTTCTTATTGCTTCATATCCAGCTTGATGAAATGTATTTAGTCTTTTTTTATCTGTACTACCTATTATTATTCCATTTTTATCTATAAAGTTTATATCTTTATCTACAACTTCTTTTACTGCATTTACTATCTCTTGTGCTAAGTTAAAACTAATCTTATTAATTGCCATAAATTCAACCTTCTTCTCATGAAATTTTATGTCTTTTATATTTTAGTATATTTTTATATTATCATTTTTATAAAAAAATAAAGGGCAATAGATATATCTATTACCCTTTATCATATATTAAATTTAATTAAAAATTAAATTATTTTTTTAAGTTGTAGAAAGATTTTAATCCACAGTATCTTGCAGAATCTCCAACCATTTCTTCTATTCTTAATAATTGGTTGTACTTAGCAACTCTATCAGTTCTTGATGGAGCACCAGTTTTTATTTGTCCAGCGTTTACAGCTACAGCTAAGTCAGCTATAGTAGTATCTTCTGTTTCTCCTGATCTATGAGATATAACTGCAGTGTATCCAGCTCTCTTAGCCATTTCTATAGCATCTAAAGTTTCAGTTATTGTTCCTATTTGGTTAACTTTAACTAATATAGAGTTAGCAACACCTTGCTCTATTCCTCTTTCTAATCTTTCAGTATTAGTAACGAATAAGTCGTCTCCAACTAATTGTAATTTGTTTCCTAATTTTTCAGTTAATAACTTCCATCCATCCCAATCTTCTTCATCTAATCCGTCTTCTATAGTTATTATTGGGAAGTTATTTGACCAATCTTCATATAATTCAACCATTTCAGCAGCAGTTAATTCTTTTCCTTCTCCAGCTAAAACGTATTTTTTAGTTTCTTTGTTGTACATTTCTGTAGCAGCAACGTCAAGACCTAACATAACGTCTTTTCCTGGCTCATATCCAGCTTTAGATATAGCATCTACTATTAATTCTAAAGCAGCTCTATTTGAACTTAAGTTTGGAGCAAATCCACCTTCGTCACCTACACCACAAGCTAATCCGTTATCAGCTAAAACTTTCTTTAATGAATGGAATACTTCTGCACCCATTCTTAAAGCTTCTTTGAATGTTGGAGCTCCAACTGGTAATATCATGAACTCTTGTACGTCAACGTTATTATCAGCATGCTCTCCACCGTTTATTATGTTCATCATTGGAACTGGTAATTGCTTAGCATTTACTCCACCTATGTATTGAAATAATGGTAATCCTATTTCATCAGCAGCAGCTCTAGCTACAGCCATAGATACACCTAATATTGCGTTAGCACCTAATTTACCTTTGTTTGGAGTTCCATCTAATTCTATCATTAAACCATCTATACCAGGTTGGTCAAATGCATCCATACCTTCTAATTCTGGCGCTATTATTTCGTTTACATTATTAACAGCTTTTTCAGTACCTTTTCCTAAGTATCTTCCTTTGTCACCGTCTCTTAATTCAACAGCTTCGAAAGCTCCTGTTGATGCTCCTGATGGTACTATAGCTCTTCCTATTGATCCACTTTCTAAAGCAACTTCAACTTCTACAGTTGGGTTTCCTCTTGAATCTAATACTTCTCTTGCATATACTAATTCGATAACTGACATATTTATATCTCCTCTCGATATTCGTAAATTTATTTTACCTTTTTATTATATTACATAAAAACTATCTTTGATGGGTAAATTTGTAAATTTTCCATGTAATATTTTATATTATAGGAAATTAATAATTTCCTTTTTTAACCTATATTATTTTACTATTAATGAATTACCTGTCATTTCTGATGGTTGTTCTAAATCCATCATATCTAAAACTGTAGGTGCTATATCGCTTAATCTTCCATCTTCTTTTAGCTTAGCTGATTTTAAATCTTGCCCTACTACTATAAATGGTACTGGATTAATTGAATGAGCTGTTATTGTTGCATTACTTTCTGGGTCTTTCATGTACTCAGCGTTTCCATGATCTGCAGTTATTATTGCGCTACCACCTTTAGAAAGTATTTTATCAACTACTTTTCCTACACATGTATCAACTGTTTCTACAGCGACTATAGCAGCTTCCACTACTCCCGTATGTCCTACCATATCTGGGTTAGCATAATTTAGCACTATAAAGTCATATTTATCTTCATCTATTCTTGCTAATATTTTATCTGTTAATTCATTAGCACTCATCTCTGGTTGTAAGTCATAAGTTGCAACCTTTGGAGATGGTATTAATAATCTATCTTCATCTTTATTTGGCTCTTCTACTCCTCCATTAAAGAAGAATGTAACATGAGCATATTTTTCAGTTTCTGCAGCTCTTAACTGAGTTTTTCCATTCTTAGCTAAGTATTCACCTAAAGTATTTGTTAAACTTTGAGGTCCAAATGCTACATTAACATTTTTTATAGTTATATCATATGTAGTTAAACATACGAACAATGTTTTCATATTTGGTCTTTCAAACCCAGCAAAATCAGTATCAACTATTGCTCTAGTTATTTCTCTTGCTCTATCTGGTCTAAAGTTTCCAAATACTATAGAATCATCTTCTTTTATAAGGCCTACTGGCTTATTGTTTTCAACTATTACAGTTGGAAGAACAAATTCATCATTTTTATCTTCATTATATGAGTTTTGTACAGCTTCAACTGCAGATGTTGAAGTCACACCTTTTCCATCTACTATCGCTTCATAAGCAAGTTGTACTCTTTCCCATCTTTTATCTCTATCCATTGCATAGTATCTACCAGAAACAGAAGCAAATTTACCTACCCCTAATTCTTTCATGTAGTCTTCTACGTCTTGTATATATCCTATAGCACTTCTTGGTGCAGTATCTCTACCATCTGTGAAAGCGTGTACAAATACGTTTTCAACATTGTTTTCTTTAGCCATTTTTAAAAGTGCTTTTAAATGATCTATATGAGAATGAACTCCTCCATCAGATAATAATCCCATTAAATGAAGAGAGTGGCTCTTTGCATTTTCCATAGCTTTTAATAAGACTTCATTTTCGAAGAAGTCTCCGTCTTCTATAGCCTTAGTAACTCTAGTTAAATCTTGGTATACTATTCTTCCTGCCCCGATGTTAGTGTGCCCTACTTCTGAGTTACCCATTTGTCCATCTGGAAGACCTACATCAAGTCCACTAGCATTTATTAAAGTATGAGGATATTCTTCAACTATTTTATCTAAGTTAGGTGTTTTAGCAGCAGCCACAGCATTACCTGTTTCTATCTTACTTTCACCAAAACCATCCATTATTATTAAAGCAATTGGTTTTTTCATATCTGTCACTCCTTAGAAATTAACAAGCTCTGTATAGTCGCTAGGTGCTAAAGACGCTCCACCAACTAAAGCTCCATCTATATCACTTTGGTTCATTATTTCAGTTACATTTGAAGGCTTAACGCTTCCTCCGTATTGAATTCTAACTTCATTTGCTAATTCTCCGTAAAGGTTAGCTACAACTTCTCTTATGTAAGCTATAACATCGTTAGCATCTTCAGCTGTTGCAGTTTTTCCAGTTCCTATAGCCCATATTGGTTCATAAGCTATAACAACTTTTACTAAATCTTCTTTAGTTACATTTTCTAAAGCTTTTTCTATTTGAACCTTACAAACTGACTTAGTTTCACCATTTTCTCTTTGCTCTAAAGTTTCACCACAGCATAATATTGGATCTATTCCATGTTCTAATGCTTTTAAAACTTTCTTGTTTACTGTTTCATCAGTTTCATTGAAGTATTGTCTTCTTTCAGAATGTCCTATAACTACATAGTCTATTCCTATTTCTTTTAACATAGCTGGTGCTACTTCACCTGTGAAAGCTCCACTTTCTTCAAAGTGCATGTTTTGAGCACCTATTTTTATGTTGCTTCCTTTAGTAGCTTCTTTTAAATCTTTTAAAGCTAAAAAAGGTGCACATATTACAGCTTCTACTTTATCATTATTTACTTTATCTTTAACTTCATTCACAAATTCTACAGCCTCAGCTATAGTTTTGTTCATTTTCCAGTTTCCTGCTATTATTGGTTTTCTCATTTTATTATTCCTCCCACTTGGAATTAAATCTTTGAGAAATTTTAATATTAAGATTTCTCATGATTTAACTTATATTTTATAGGTAGTTTTACTAAAAGTAAAACTTAAACTGTGGACATATTTATATAAACATCTAGCATATTTAATACTTTATGATTTTTATCAAATTTATTTGTTATCTAATGCTACTATTCCTGGTAACTCTTTACCTTCTAAGAATTCAAGTGATGCTCCACCACCAGTTGATACGTGAGTCATCTTATCTCCAAATCCTAATTGGTTAACAGCTGCAGCACTATCTCCTCCACCTATTACAGTAGTAGCATCTGTTAAAGCTGCCATAGCTTTAGCAACAGCTAATGTACCTTTGTTGAAGTTTTCAAATTCGAATACTCCCATTGGTCCATTCCATACTATTGTTTTAGAATCATTTACTGTATTTACATATAATTCTATTGTCTTAGGTCCTATATCAAGTCCCATGTGACCAGCTGGTATATCAGCACCTTCTGTTATAACTGGAGTTACATCAGCAAACTTGTCAGCAACAGCATTATCTATTGGTAATAAGAATTTAACACCTTTAGCTTCTGCTTTAGCCATCATTTCTTTAGCGTATTCTACTCTATCTTCTTCAACTAATGAAGTTCCTATTTCGTGTCCTAAAGCCTTTAAGAATGTATAAGACATTCCTCCACCTATTATTATGTTGTCTACTTTTTCTAATAACTGCTCTATAACAGCTATCTTATCAGAAACTTTAGCTCCACCTAATATTGCAGTGAAAGGTCTTACTGGGTTTGCAACAGCTTCTCCTAAGAACTTTAATTCTTTTTGTATTAAATATCCGCAAGCTCTTTCATTTAAGAATTCTCCAGCACCTACTGTAGAACAGTGAGCTCTATGAGCAGTCCCGAATGCATCATTTACAAATACTTCAGCTAAAGATGCTAATTCTTTAGAGAAGTTTTCTTCATTTTTAGTTTCTTCTTTTCTGTATCTAGTGTTTTGTAATAATACTACATCACCATTTTCCATCTTTTCTACAGCCGTCTTCGCATTTTCCCCCACAACATTATCATCCGCAGCAAATACTACTTCCTTATCTAACATCTCCGATAGCCTTTTAGCAACTGGCGCTAAAGATAATTCTGGTTTAGCTTCCCCTTTTGGCTTTCCTAAGTGAGAACATAATATAACCTTTGCTCCATTATCTATTAAGTATTTTATAGTAGGTAGTGCCCCATTTAATCTGTTTTCATCAGTTATTACACCATCTTTTAATGGCACATTGAAGTCACATCTTACTAAAACCTTTTTCCCGTTCACATTTATATCTTCTATTGTTTTTTTGTTAAGCATTGACATAATTATATCTCCTCTCAAAAGCAAATTAATTTCTAATTTAGTATATCACATTTTTCCTATTTTTTACACTTTATGTAATATATTTTTACCAAAAGTATACTCTATTTATTTTAAACAGTGTACTTCATTTAAATATTCTGTTTAAAAAATCCGAGTTATGCAGTAATAAACTACATATCCTCGGACTTTATATTAAATTACTTAGCTAAACCAGCGAAGTATCCTAATGTTCTTATTAATTGAGCAGTGTAAGACATTTCATTGTCATACCAAGAAGTAACTTTAACTAATTGTTCTCCGTTTACTTCCATAACTCTTGTTTGAGTAGCATCGAATAATGATCCGAAGTCTATTCCTACTATATCAGAAGATACTAATGGTTCTTCAGTATATCCGAATGATTCATTAGATGCAGCTTTCATTGCAGCATTTATTTCTTCTACAGTTACTTTCTTTCCTAATGTACAAACTAATTCAGTTAAAGAACCAGTTACAACAGGTACTCTTTGAGCTCCACCGTCTAATTTACCTTTTAATGCAGGTATAACTAAACCTATAGCTTTTGCAGCTCCTGTAGTGTTAGGAACTATGTTAGAAGCAGCAGCTCTAGCTCTTCTTAAGTCTCCTTTAGCATGAGGTCCATCTAATGTATTTTGGTCATTAGTGTAAGCATGTATAGTAGTCATGAATCCTTTTTGTAATTCAAATTTATCGTTTAATACTTTAGCCATTGGTGCTAAGCAGTTAGTTGTACAAGATGCTCCTGATATAACTGTTTCTGATCCATCTAATACATCATTGTTTACGTTGAATACTACAGTTTTTAAATCCCCTGTTGCAGGTGCTGATATAACAACTTTCTTAGCTCCAGCTTCTAAGTGAAGTCCAGCTTTCTCTTGAGAAGTGAAAAATCCTGTACACTCTAATACTATATCAACATTCAATTCAGCCCATGGTAAATCAGCTGGGTTTCTTTCAGCAGTAACTTTTATTTCTTGTCCGTTAACTACGAAAGCACCTTCTTTAACTTCTATTTCACCATTGAATCTTCCTTGAGCAGTATCATATTTGAATAAGTGAGCTAAAGTTTTAGCATCTGTTAAGTCGTTTATTGCAACAACCTCAAACTTATCTGTTTGCTCCATTAATTTTCTTAAAGCTAATCTTCCTATTCTTCCAAATCCATTTATCGCAACTTTAACCATTTTGCTACCTCCCTATAAAGTAAAAATGTGTTTATATTATGACTAGCGATGCTAGTTAATCAACCTTTTAATTATATTAGTTCTAATATTTTGTTAGCGCTTTCTTCATCTGTTATAAGCACTATATTTTTGTTTATATTTGCCATAGCTATTAAAGCTTCTGCTTTTCTAGTTCCTGCAAATACGGCAATGTTTTCTTTAACATTTTTAAATGTTTCTAAGTTAATACCAACTGTATTTAACTTATATACTATTTCACCTTTTTTGTTAAAGTAGTGACCAAAAGCTTCACCTACTGCACCTTTTGATACTATTTCTTCAACTTGCTCTTTTGGTAATTTTCTTCTTGTTGCCATTTCATCTGCTCTACCAATTCCAAAAACTAATACATCTGTCTTCTCTATAATATCTAATGTCTTTTTAATTTGTGGCTCTTGAGTAAGTGTTTTCATAGCTTCTTCACCTAGCTCATCTGGTATATGTAATAATTTATACTCAGAGTTCAGTTTTTTACTAACCATTGCTACTATGTTGTTTGACTGAATATCAACGTCTGTACCCATACTTCCCCTTGCAGGAACTGCTACTACGTCGTTGTATTTTTTATCAGTCTTTATACTACTTGCAAACTCTAACATAGTACTTCCACCAGTTATAGAAACTATATCTCCATCTTTTAGTACATCTATGAAGTACTCGGCTCCAGATCTAGCTACATCTTTTAGCAATGTT
Source organism: Clostridium sp. CCUG 7971 (assembly GCF_017590215.1). Classification (GTDB taxonomy): domain Bacteria; phylum Bacillota; class Clostridia; order Peptostreptococcales; family Peptostreptococcaceae; genus Faecalimicrobium. The sequence continues at coordinate 28,943 of NZ_JAFFPK010000099.1, read as the reverse complement.
TCATTACTATCATAACTTCCAGGTACTAATACTACCTTTTTTATACCAAGTTTATCTCTCACTCTATCTTGAAGTGTAGATAATCCCATGATATCATTCATAATTTCTTTAAGCTCATCTAAAAGGTCTGAACCTTCTCTTGTAATAGTCATTCCAGATACTGCTACATCTATAAGACTTTGTTCTTTTAGAAATTCAGTTTCTGATCTTACTATTCTCTCACTAATTCCAGTTACATTCGATAAGGTTCTTCTCCCTATAGGCTCACTTATTGAAATCTGCCTTAGTATAGAGTATCTTCTTTCCATAAGCTCTATTACTTGTGGAATCAACTTTTGTTGAATTTTTAGTAAATTTTTCATATTGTGCTCCTTTGTTAAACATCTTGGGACTTTTTTTGTCCCTTGTATTTATTTCAGTCCCACAAGATAACTTTATTTTAAAGGAATTGGAAAGATATTTCAATAGTTTTTACGATATTTTTATATTTTTTTATTTTTAAAATTTCTTTCTTTTACTTGATGATAATATTCCTAGCTCTTCTCTGTACTTTGCAACCGTTCTCCTAGCCACACTTAATCCTTTCTCTTTTAGTAGCTTTGATATTTGGTCATCACTTAAAGGCTTCTTTTTATTTTCGCCCTTTATTGTCTCCTGTATTATCTTTTTTATACTAGTACTAGATATTACTCCATCATAATTTGTTTCTAATGAACTACTAAAGAAGTATTTGAATTCAAATAATCCAAAAGGTGTTAGCATATATTTTCCATTTACACCTCTACTTATTGTAGATTCATGAAAATTCAAAGTGTTAGCGATATCTTTCATCTTCATAGGTTTTATGTATTTAATTCCTTTTCTAAAAAAATCTTCTTGTGATTTAACTATTTCTTCTGCAATTTTTAATACAGTATTTTTTCTACCTTCTATATTTTTAATTAATCCTGTTGCAGAATTTAATTTTTCCTTTATAAAATCTTTTGCACTTTTATCATATTGTGCATTTTTCAATACTTCTTTATAAAAGTTGTTTATTTTTATTCTACAAGCATCATTACTATTTGTATAAACAATAAATTCATCATCTATTTTTTCTACCATTACATCAGGTTGTACGTATATACTTTTTTCTATAGATAAAGACCCAGCTGGTCTAGGGTCTAATGCCTTTATTATGTTTATCATATCAATACATCTTTTTAGAGATATATTATATTTTTTACTTATCTCTTTATACTTATTGCTTGCCACTAAATCTAAATCCTTATTAACTATTTCCTCTAGTGTCTTATTATGTAGTCCTAAGTTATTCATTTGTATTGTTAGACACTCTGATAAATTTCTAGCTCCAACACCGCTTGGTTCTAGTTGCCAAATTTTTTCTAAACAACTATTAAATAATTTTTTATCTATATTTAATAAATCAATAATTTCACCTTCATCAATTCTTAAATATCCATCTTTATCTAAGCTATCTATAATATACTCACATATATTCATTTCTTCCTTATTCAACTTATATAAGCTTATTTGAAGCTTAAGATGTTCATATATATTTGATGAGTCTTTTATCATATTTTCTAAATTTATATCATTATCCGGATTATAATTTAATTCATTTTTACTTATATGAGTTGATTTTTCAATATTTGCTATGTATTCTTCCCAATTTACTTCACTACTTATCTCTACTTCTAATAATGGATTTTCCTCTGCTTCTTTTAAAATTATATCTTCTACTTCTAACTTACTCATATTTAATATGTTTAAGGATTGCTTAAGCGCAGTTGTCATTATTAACTTTTGAGACTGAGTTAGGTCTAAACTTTGATTAAAATTCATCTTATTTCACCTCATACTTCCCACTAATATACAAAAACCCTCTTATACAATTATATTTTATCATTTAAAATATAACTTGTCTAAAAGGGTTTATGTACTGATATTTATTATATTACATCTCTTTTAATATTTCTAAAAGATCTTCTTCACTATAGTGGTATTTTGAGTTACAGAATTGGCATCCTATCTCAGCTTTTTTATCTTCTTCTATTATAGAAGCTAATTCTTTTTTACCTATTGCTATTAAAACTTTTTGAACTCTTTCTTTTGAACATTCACATTCAAATCCAACTTCATATTTGCCTAATATATTAGGATCTAATCCATCTAAAACTATATTTAATATGTCTTCTGGAGTTTTACCTTCTTGCATCATATTAGTTATAGATGTTAATTTCGATACATTTTCTTCTAACTTGCATATATTTTCTTCTGTTGCATCTGGCATTAATTGAACTATAAATCCACCAGCATGTTCTACTTCATCTTCTTTAGTTAAAACTCCTAATGCTACTACTGATGGAGTTTGTTCTGATAGTGCAAAGTAATGAGTAAAATCTTCTGCTATTTCTCCACTTACTAATGGATATGCTCCATTATATGGCTCTCTAAGACCTAAATCTTTAGTAACTTTAACAACACCATCTGTTCCTACAGCTGCTGCAACATTTAACTTTCCATTTTCATAGTCAGGTACTTCTACATATGGATTCTCTACGTATCCTTTTACTATACCTTTTGAGTTAGATGTAGCAAGTATTGTTCCTATAGGTCCTCCACCTTTTATTATAACTGTTAATTTATCGTTATCATTTTTCATCATTAAACCCATCATAGATGTAGCTGTTAGTGTTCTACCAAAAGCTGCAGTTGCAACCTTAGTAGTTTCATGTAATTTTCTTGCCTCTTCTACCATATTAGTAGTAGTTGCTACGAAAGCTCTAATTTGTCCTTGTCCTGCTGTTGCTCTTATTACGTAATCTTTCATTGTATTCCTCCAATAACTTTACTCTATTTTTTGCATACGAAGAATATTCTTTCATCTTCTCCACTTGGACTTTCAAAAGTGAAGTCTGCATATGTTTTTATATGCTCAAAACCTGCTTCTTTAAGTAAATCTATTATTTCGTCTTCTGTATAAGCTCTTTGTTGATGTACTTCTTCAAATCTTTCAAATTTTCCATCTTCACCTTTAATAAAGAATGATAATTCCATTTCTACTAAATTTTCTTCTTCATCAAAATAATTTTGCCACATATAAGCTATATCTTCTCTATTTTCACCATACATATTGTTTCCTAGTATAGTAGATAATTTGTAAAATGAGCTTACATCAAATATGAGTAAACCGTCCTTTTTTAGTAATTCATAAGATTTTTTAAATACATGTTCTAAATCATCATCATAAGTTATATAATTAAATCCATCACATGCACATAAAATACAGTCTAGATTTGGTATATCAAAATCTAATTCTGCCAAATCTTGTTGTAGTAAAACTAATTCTACACCTTCTTTTTCTGCTTTTTCCCTAGCAACACTAAGCATTTCTTCTGATATATCAATAGCTGCTATATCATAGTTTTTCTTAGTTAAAGGTATAGTCATATTACCTGTACCACATGCTAATTCTAATATATTTTGAACTTTAACATTTTCACTTTTTATTATGTCTTCTATATATTTAACCCATCCATCATAATCAACTTCATTCATAAGTTCATCATAAACGAATGCAAAATTTTTATACTGTTCCATCGTCCTTATTTGCTTCCTCCATCATCTTCTTCTTTTGTTTTTTTCGTGATGTAAGCATTCCACCTATTTTTCCAGCTTCCTTAGCTGTAAGCCCTGCCCAGCCTTGTTCGCTAACCTTGTCCATAAGGCCAAGTTCTGATGCTATCTCATATTTCATTATATCATTATCTGTCAATATTCTTTTCTTTTTACTATTTGATTGACTTTTTTTACCTGGTTTATTTAATAATTCATTATTCATAAAAAACACCCCTTTTTATTTATATTTGTATTTTTGTCATATAAAGAAAAATTATACAAATATTTAAGGGGTATCTTTAAGTAACAGACAATATTATTAAGTCGTTATTAATATAAAATGAAATAATTTTTTATTCTAATACATTTTTATATCTTAATAATTGAATGTATGAATTTAATCCATTTAATAAAACTTCTTCGTTAAAATTAAAGTTTAGGTTATGAAGTCCATTTATAAATCCTTTTTCTTCATCTCTTGATCCAAGCATAAAGAATAATCCTGGAACTTCCCTTTGATAATAAGAGAAATCTTCAGATATCATCATTGGATCTAATCTTATTACTTTTTCTTCTCCTAGGGCATCTACAAATTCTTCATATAAACGTTTATTATTGTTTACAGAAGGATAATCATCTTTTATATGAAGGTTTATTTTACAATTATAAGACTTCTCCATACCTTGGCATATTTCTCTCATTCTAGTTTTCATACTATCATAAACTTTCGGGTCAAAAGTTCTAAGAGTCCCTTCTAATCTTATATTTTCTGCGATTATATTTCTTCTAGTTCCTCCATTTATTTTACCGACAGTAAGTACAGCATTATCTAATGGACTTACATTTCTAGAAACTATACTTTGTAATATATTTACAAGATTTGAAGCTATCAAAATTCCATCTATACCATTTTGAGGCATAGCCCCATGTCCACTTTTAGATATTATACCAATATCAAAATCCCCCGCCTGTGCCATAAAATATCCTGGAGCAAGACCTATATACCCTTCTTTTACCTCTGGATATATATGAAGTCCATATATTTCATCTATTTTATATTTATCTATTATACCTTCATTTATTAAATCTTCTGCTCCTCCTGGACCTTCTTCTGCTGGTTGAAATATAAATACTACATTATCATTTAAGTTTTCTAAATTATTATTTATAAATTCAACCAATCCTAATAATATACTAGTATGTCCATCATGACCACATAAGTGCTTAACACCTTCTTCTGTAACAAGACCATCTATATCAGCTCTAAAAGCTATTGTTTTTTTTCCTATTTTTCCTTTTAAAATACCTAATGTTGCTGTTTTTAAATACGTATCATATTTAACATTAATACTATCTAAATAATCTCTTATATACTTTGCTGTTTTAAATTCTTTTCTACCTACCTCTGCTATATTATGAAGTGTTTTTCTATGATTATAAATATTTTCTTGTAAGCGTTTAGTATCTTTTATCATATACAATCCCCCTATAAATTTATCCCATATTTATATATGTTCTTGCATAAATTTTAAATACATATATTTTAAATTTTCTCTATTTTATATAAAAGGTATCCTTTTAAAGTAAATAGAATATACATAAAATTAAAGACTATTTTATATAAATCTACTTAGCTTCATCTTAAATAAATGTGTCTTATAATAACAATTTGGCACTATATTTTAAACAATTAAAGTTTTAAATAATTTAATTGAATTTTATTAATTGGGGTGATTTTAATGAAAAAGGTAAATGTGGCTTTAGTTGGAGCAACTGGTATGGTTGGGAGAACCTTTTTGAAGGTATTACAAGAAAGACAATTCCCTATTGAGAATTTATATTTATTTTCGTCTGCAAAATCTGCAGGTTCTCATGTCACTTTTAATGGAAAAGATTATATAGTTGAAGAACTAAAAGAAGATGTGTTTAATAATAGAGATATACAAATTGCATTATTTTCAGCTGGAGGAGAAATTAGTAAAAAATATGCTCCTATAGCAGCATCTAATGGTATTATAGTAGTAGATAACTCTAGTTACTGGAGAATGGATTCAAATGTACCTTTAGTTGTTCCAGAAGTTAATCCTGAGGCTGTAAAAAATCATAATGGAATAATTGCAAATCCTAATTGCTCTACTATACAAGCAATGGTTCCACTTAAGCCTCTTCATGATAAATATAAATTAAAAAGAATTGTTTACTCTACATACCAGGCGGTTTCTGGTTCTGGTGTTAAAGGAGTTAAAGACCTAGAAGGTGGAGTTTTAGGAGAGCCTAATAATTTCTATCCACATCCAATAGCATTTAACTGCTTACCTCATATAGATGATTTTACTGAAAATGGTTATACAAAAGAAGAAATGAAAATGATTAATGAAACTATGAAAATATTTAATGATTATGAACTAAAAGTTACTGCTACTACAGTAAGGGTTCCAGTTAAAAATTGTCATAGTGAATCTATAAATATTGAATTTGAAGAAGCATTTGATTTATCTCACCTTGTAGATGCTCTTGAATCTATGCCTGGTATTGTAGTTGTTGATGAGCCTTTAAACAATGAATACCCTACTGCTATAGATTGTACTGGAAAAGATGAAGTCTATGTTGGAAGAATAAGAAGAGATTTTAGTGTTGATAACGGAGTTAACCTATGGGTTGTAGCTGATAACATTAGAAAAGGTGCTGCTACTAATGCAGTACAAATAGCTGAATTATTATTATCTTATAACCTAGTTTAATTTCTTAATTATATAAACTAACTATAATATTAAATTTTTTAATTGAAGGAAATTATAATTTCCAACTGCTAAGCTTGAAATAATTCGCCAACACGTTGCTCAAGCAACAAACGTAATCGTTGGCAAAATAAGCAAAGCGAATTTTATATAAAAGGAGAATTATATATGATATTTAAGGGATCTGCAGTCGCTTTAGTTACACCTTTTAATGATAATGGTGTTGATTTTGAAAAGTTAGGTAAATTAGTAGAGTATCACATAGAAAATCATACTGATGCATTGGTTATTTGCGGAACTACTGGTGAAGCTACAACTATGAGTGATGATGAACAATTAGCTGTTATAAAATATGTAGTAGATAAGGTTCAAAAAAGAATACCTGTTATAGCAGGTACTGGATCTAATAATACTGCTCATTCAATTTATTTAAGTCAAAAAGCTGAAAAATTAGGTGCTGATGCATTATTAATAATCACTCCTTATTATAATAAAGCTAATCAAAGAGGCCTTAAGCTTCATTTTGAAGAAATAGCTAAAAGTGTTAATTTACCAATAATACTTTACAATGTTCCTGGAAGAACATCTATGAACATAAAACCTAGTCTTGTAGCTGAACTTGCTAAAATAGATAATATAGTAGCAGTTAAAGAAGCTAGTGGAGATCTTGCTCAAGTAGCTGAAATTGCTAGATTAGTTCCTGATGATTTCGCTATATATTCAGGTAATGATGATTCTATAGTTCAATTACTATCTGTTGGTGGAAGCGGAGTTATATCTGTTCTTGCTAATGTTTGTCCTAGGGAAACTCATGATTTAGTTCAAAAATTCTTAGACGGAGATATAGAAGGTTCTAGAAAATTACAGCTTGATATGAAACCTTTAATAGATGCTTTATTTATTGAAGTAAATCCAATACCAGTAAAAACAGCAATGAATTTACTAGGATTTGAAGTTGGAAATTTAAGATTACCTTTAGCAGAAATGGATGAAAAAAATCTTCAAGTATTAAAGCAAGAATTAATTAATAGAGGATTAAAGGTGGTAGATTAATTATGCTAAAAGTTATAGTAAATGGTTGCCTTGGTAAAATGGGATGTGTGTTAACAAAATGTATTCAAGAAGATAGTGAATTGGAATTAGTTTGTGGAGTATCTAAAGATTTACCAAGTAATCCGACCTTTAAAATGTATTCTAAAATGGTTGATATAGAGGAAAAAGCAGATGTAATTATAGATTTTTCTCATCATGAGGCACTAAATGATGTGTTATCATTTGCACTACAAAATAAAACACCTTTAGTAATAGCTACTACAGGGTATAACGATGATGAATTAAGAAAAATAAAAATAGCATCAAAAAGTATACCAATTTTCCACTCTTCTAATATGTCCTTAGGAGTTAATGTTCTTTTAAAATTGGTAAGAGAAGCTTCAAAAGTTTTAAATGGTTTTGATATTGAGGTAATAGAAAAACACCATAATAAGAAGGTTGATGCTCCAAGCGGTACAGCTGTTATGATCGCTAACGCTGTAAAGGATGTTTTACCTAGTGTTGAATACAATTATGGTAGATATGGGCGTTCTGCAAAACGAAGTGAAAATGAAATTGGTATACATGCTGTTAGGGGTGGAACGATTGTCGGTGAACACGATGTAATTTTTGCAGGACATGATGAAGTTGTTCAAATTTCTCATAGTGCTCAGTCTAAAGATATTTTTGCAAAAGGTTCTATAACTGCTGCTAAATATTTAGTTAACCAAGATTGCGGTTATTATAATATGGACGATATGCTAAATTAGATTTTAATTAATATACTAAGGGGGATATCTAATGATAAATTTAAACGATGCTTATGAAATTGCTAATTTTATTAAACAGTCTAAAAAGGCTACACCTGTAAAGGTGTACGTAAATTGTAATAATATTACACTTAAATCAACTGATAGCTTTAAAGTTTTTGGTTCTAATAATTCATATATTTTAATAGGAGATTATAAAGAAATATCAAAAACGCTTAAAGATAATAGTGATAATATAATTGATACTCATATTGAATTTGATAGAAGAAACTCAGCTATACCTATGTATAACTACTTACATGAGCATGCAAGAATAGAACCTGGTGCGATTATTAGAGACATGGTTACTATCGGAAAGAATGCTGTTATTATGATGGGTGCTGTTATTAATATAGGTGCTGTTGTTGGAGAAAATTCTATGATAGATATGAATGCTGTTATTGGAGCCAGGGGTATAGTTGGTAAAAATGTTCATTTAGGTGCGGGTGCTGTAATCGCCGGAGTATTAGAACCACCATCAGCTTCTCCTGCAATAATAGAAGATGATGTATTAGTTGGAGCTAATGCTGTAATACTTGAAGGTGTAAAGGTAGGAAAAGGAGCTGTTGTAGCTGCTGGAGCTATTGTAACTCATGACGTAGATCCAGGGTGTGTAGTTGCTGGTTCTCCTGCAAAAGTTATTAAAATGAAGGATGAAAAAACATCTCATAAGACTAAAACTATGGATGGACTTAGAGATTTAGATTAATAAAAAAGCTTAGTTACCAAAAGTAACTAAGCTTTTTTTTATTCTGATATTGAAGGTGCTATAAACGTTGCACCGTCTAAAGATTGAAATACCTGCACGTTAGGCAGATTTCCTAATGCATAAAATGTATATATTCTATCTGGATTTATAGTTTTTTGATTGCTTCTTAAAATTCTTCCACTAGCTACAGCTTCTATATCTAATCTATAGTCTCCAGCTAATATGTCTACATAGTCACTAATATCTCTAAATTCAATATCCTTAAATAAAACCTCTCCATCTATTAGTATATCTACTTCCGGTGCATTCGGTGATAAATGAACTACTCTTATTTTAGAGTATCCTATTTGAGCTCTTTCTTTGTCTTCTTTTATGCTTACTAATTGTAAATCATCAATATTTCCTGATACTGCAATAGTTACTAGTTCTCCATTTCTTACTTCAATATTTTCTGTTAACATTGGATTTTCTGTTGTATCAACAGCATATACTTTCATCTCATACGTTCCCTCAGGAACATATACATACGGACTAAATTGAGTAAATCTTATAGATTTAAAAAATAAAGTGTCATTTATATATATATCTACTGCATCACTATCCGGAACTGCGTGCAAAGCCCTAATTAATGAATACTCTTCTTCAAAATTTCTCACTATTATCCCCTCCTAAAATTTAAATTTACCCTCTACTATAATAGTATTGCTATCCATATAGTTTTGACACTAAAATTCCCTTCGCTCATGTCGCCAACGATATAACTTCGTATTCATTCAGTTACATCCGTTGCTTGAAATTCCCTTCGCTCAAATCCATTGCTTAAATAATATCTTTCTATATAAAAAAGCAGACTTATTAGTCTGCTTTCTTAGTTTATATCTGTATCTCTTATTTCTATCTCAGTTCCTTCAGGAGCCTTTATTTTAAATAAACTCTCACCTTCAACTTTATACACAACTTCTTCATTTTTTAATTTAAAATTATTATATCCTAAGTCTATAATTCTTTTATATTCTTCTTCTACATTATCCACTAAAAATGCCATATGCACAGGTCCTTCATTTAATGAACTCCATTTATTAAACTTATCCCCAGATTTCGGTGTTTGTAGCTCTATCATAAAGTCACCTATACGTATCCAAGTATTATAATCTCTACTATGGAAGTTTGCTGTTTCACTTACTACCTCAAAACCTAGTATTTTTGTGTAAAAATCTAAAGATTCTTTGTAATTTTCAGTTTGAATGCATATATGATGTACCATTTTTATCCCCATGTTGTTACCTCCTATAATATTTTTTTATCTGAGTTATCCACTTTTTGTAAATTTTTATAGTTAATATGTGTATAAAATTCACTTCGTTCATGTCGCCAACGATATAACTTCATATTCATTCAGTTACATCCGTTGCTTAAAATTCACTTCGTTCATAGAGTCAACTGTATAGCTTCGTATCCACTCAATTATATCCGTTACTTAAGATTCAATTTATTTGGAATATAAAAAGTTGCTCTATTAGAGCAACTTTTTATATTATCTATCTTCGTTTGTTACATTAAATACATATGGTATATTTCTGTAGTAATCTCCAAAGTTTAATCCATATCCAACAACGAATTTATCTTCTATTTCAAATCCACAGTAGTCAGGAACTAATTCTACTTTTCTTCTGCTTGGCTTATCTAATAACACACAGCATTTTAAGCTTACTGGATTTTTAGACTTTAAGTGGCTCATAACAAAGTCCATTGTAAGAGCTGTATCTGTTATATCGTCTACAACTAATACGTGGCATCCTTCTATTTCTGAACCTATATCTGATACTAATTTTACTCTACCTGAACTTTCTTCTCCGTGTCCGTAACTTGAAGTAGTCATAAATTCAATCTTAACTGGTACAGTTATGTTTCTTACTAAATCTGCACAGAATATGAAGCTTCCCTTCAATAAAGATATAACTATAAGTTTTTCACCTTTATATTCTTCTGATATTTGAGATCCTAATTCTTTTAGCCTATTTGCTATCTGTTCCTGCGAACATAGGACTTCCCATTTTTTAGTTTCTATATCCATAGTATAATCCTCCACTATATATAATGATACTTTCCATTTTATCGAAGATTATCTTCTTTTGCAACAAAATTAGTCAACCTTGTTCATATCATCCATTACATTTATTATAACCTCATCTGTAGTAGTCATTCCCTTATCTGATACTTTTCCTAAATTTTGTATACTTTCTTCTACAGTATTACCAACTATACCTGTTAATGGAGGTACTATACAGTCTTGAGTTGCTATTATAGCATTTTGTATAGCTGCTGATGCTGCTGATGCTAATTTTAAAGAACACCCTGATTTTGCTCCATCACATATCATTCCACTTAAGCTTGCTACTATATTTTCCATAGCACCTTCTATTTGTTTTGTACTTCCATCCATTAACCAAGATATACCTGCTGTCGCCCCAGTTGATGCTGCAACACCGCATCCGCACACTGCTGATAGTCTTCCTGTAAAGTTTTTAACATAAGCTGTTACTAAGTGAGATATCGCTAATGATTTAGCTAATCTTTCATCACTTTGTGGGAATCTTTTATTGTATGCAACTATAGGAAGTATTGCTGTTATACCATGATTTCCACTACCATTTGAACTCATAACTGGTAATTTTACTCCGTTCATTCTAGCATCTGCCGCCGCTGCGGTTATCATCATTGTATTATTCATTAAGTCATCACCTAATAAACCTTTTTCAATAGACTTTTTCATTCCGTATCCAACGCCAATACCTATCTTATTTTCTAATCCACAATTAGCTATTTCTTCATTCATAGTTATTCCTTCTAATAAGAATTCTATATCTTTAAATTCCATATCTTCAACATTTGCTATTAATTCTTTTATAGTTATTGTATCTAATATATTTTCTGTAGCTACTTCAGTTGTAGAAGCAATTTCGTCTAATCCTTCTTGTGCTAATAGAACTTTTCCATTAGCTTCTAAGTATACAAAATTATCATGCTTAGTTCTTATGATTACCTTTGAAGTATTATTCTTTCCTTCTAAATTAACTTCTATATATACTTTTTCTTTTGTATCTGCTGGAGATACTGATATTGGTGTATTGTCCATATAGCTTTCAGCTAATTTAACCTCTTCTTTAGTTATACCTTCTAATACTCTTAACCCATCTTCTGAATGACCACCTATAAATCCAAGTGCAACCGATATTTTAAGTCCTACTCTCTCTGTTCCCGGTATACCAACACATAAACCATTTTTATAAACATTAGGGCTTACTAATACTCTATGCTTAACTATTTCTTCTCCTAATAATTCTTTAGCTTTTGCACAAGCTAGTGCTACTGCAACAGGCTCAGTACATCCCATAGCTGGTTTTACCTCTTCAACTAATATATTAATTAATCTTCCTTTTATATCCATAGCTTTTGTATCCATCATAATAAATCCCTCCAAAATAATAATATTATGACTTATAATTATAGCAATAAGCGTGCCAACTTTTATTCAAATTATTTTTTATATATTTTGGGAATGATTAAAATTATTTTTTATATTTAAATTTTTATTATTAAGTATTATATAAACATTGAAATTTAAACATATTTTTTAAATTAAATAATATATAAATTATTTTATAAAACTATGTAGAATTTTTTAATTTTTTTATATAATAATAGATTATTCACTTTTTATAAATTGAATATATCATTATATAGTTTCACTTTTCTCAAAAACAATACAAAAAATCTCAAAATGATATTTAGTATCATTTTGAGACTATTTTATACTTTTCTAGTTTTCTATATAAAGTTGCCCTTGATATACCTAAGGCCTTTGCTGCTAAATCTTTATCTTTTTTATAATCCTTATATTTATCTAATGCCTTTATAATTTCTCTTCTTTCCAATTCTTCTAGATTAATTATTCCTTCTTTAATTATTATATCTTCACTTTTATCTATTTTTTTCATTCTATTTGGCATTGTATCTAATGTAATTATAGATGATGAAGACATATTTACACTATATTCTATAATATTTTGAAGCTCTCTTATATTGCCTGGCCATTTATAATTAATCATTAAATTTATAACACTTTTATCTATATCGACTACATTTTTATTAAGTTTGATAGCATATTCTTTCATCATAAAATTAGCTAATAAAGGAATATCTTCTCTACGATCCCTTAGACTTGGTAATGATATTGGAATTACATTTAATCTATAATATAAATCCTCTCTAAAAGTTCCCTTATTGACCATCTTCTCTAAGTCTTTATTAGTTGCTGCTACAATTCTTACATCTATAAACACATTTGATTTCGCACCTATTTTATTAAGCTCCTTTTCTTGCAACACCCTAAGTAGTTTTGCTTGCAAATGCAAACTCATGTCTCCTATTTCATCTAAGAATATAGTTCCCTTATGAGCAAGCTCAAACTTACCTAATTTACCTCCTCTTTTAGCTCCAGTAAATGCACCTTCTTCATATCCAAATAATTCACTTTCAAGTAGATTATCTGGTATAGCTGCACAATTTACCGCTACAAAAGGATTTTCATTCCTATTACTATGATTGTGTATAGCCCTTGCGAATAACTCTTTGCCTGTCCCACTTTCTCCTGTAATAAGAACTGTAGATGTTGATTTTGATGCAATAAGAGCTTCTTTTTTTGTACTATTTATAATATCACTTTCTCCTATTATATTATCTAGGGTTATTATATAATCTTTATTTATTTTGTTATAGTTTTTTATGGCATCTCTTTTATCTATAAAATCTATAACATATCCTTTAAGTTCGTTTTTTAAAATTATTTTGTTTGCATTGTATATTCCTTTTAAAGTATAATCTCCACTTTCATAATTAAAACTACAAGATTTATCTTTCTTAAAATTATTCATTGACTGTCTATCAATAAATTTTAGTATATCTGATATATCTTTATTTTTTATACTTCCTTTTAAGTTAAATATCTTCATAAACTTTGAATTATATTTATCTATTTTTCCATCTACATTAATAGATACTATAGCTTTATCCATACTGTCTATTAATGTTTCTAATCTTTTCTTTTCCAACTCTAATTCATAAGTTTTGATTTGAGCTTTTAATTTATTAGAAATCAAATCAGCCATTTTACCTAAAAAATTCATAAGATTATCTTTATTGTCTTTTATAATATTTGCTTGATTTTCTGTGAAGGCTATAAGACCTATTACACCATATGATTTTTCTTCACATATTATAGGGCAACACACCTCTGCAAACTCCTTACATCCTATATTACTGTCACATTCTTTGCAAATATCATTGCAGCTTGGATCATCAATTAATATATCAATTTGTTCAGTTAGTGATTTTTTAAATGCAGAGTATCCATATACTTTTTTACCTACTTTATCTATATATATTCCTGTACCTGCAATCCTTACTAAATTTTGATCTACTATAGTTACATCTATACCTAAAACAGCCACAATGGCCTCTGCTATGTTTTGAATATCATCTTTAATATATTCTAAGCTTATCATCTTAATCATTCCTTAATTTCTTAATATTAATTATTTCTTTTATATCTTTTAATATTAAATATATCTTATTTAGTGTTAACTGAATCGATATAAGTACTACAAATAACATTACAATAATAATTAAAGCATAATTTATGTTCATTTTTCCTCTCCTATAATAAAATTCGCTACGCTTGAGCGACGTGTATGCGAAACATTTTAAGCTATTGCTTTGGTGCTACACTTCATGTAATCAACATATTGCTCAAGTTGACAGTTTGAATTTATAAATTCGTCATTATATTGAATAAAGACTAGGGATAACCTAGTCTTTATTTTTATTATCTATATATTTTATTTTACATTATCTACTTTCTTTTTCCTATATAAATATATCTTTCATTTTGAACTTCTTTAAGAGTACCTTCAAAGTTTAAGCTTGAGAACATATTGATTATATCTTGAGGGTAATGATATGTTATATTTTCACCACATAACTTACGCTTTAAATGCTTTAACTTGACTTTTAAATTTTTTAGATTTAAATCTTCTAATATAAGTTCTCCATTATTCTTTAAAACTCTATTTATTTCTTTTGAAGCTTTACTACAATTATTAGTATTATTAAAGTGATCTAATATTATAACTTTATCAAAATATTTATCTTCAAACGGTAGTAGTTCTAAACAACCTTTTACAACGCTACAGTTTTCATTGTGTATTAAAGAGTAACATACATCCTCATATGCACTATTTTCTAGTATTGTTACATACACACCTAACATTCTTAATCTTTTTCCTAAATTGCCTATTTCTCCAACAAGTAATATATTGTTTCCTATATTATACTTGATAGTATCTAAAAAACATGTTACATCATCAGAAGTATCAATCAAATCAGCATTAGGCTCGTAATCATGATATAATACGCTTTTCACAGTGTTCCCCCTCTTTTATTTTATACATTTATATAAATCATCATAGAATAGATTATAATCAATCCGAGGGAACTATTCAATAGGTAAATTTCAATGTTTTTTATGAAACCCTATTCATTGTTATTTTCACTAGTTTTCTTTATTTTAGATATAGAAACTTCATATGCAACTTTCTTAAGAACATCTCCATCATCAGTCTTCTTTTCGTACTCTCTACTTTGTACTCTTCCCCACATTTGTATTCTATCCCCTACTTTTAAACTCTTAGCAAACTTGGCATTTCTTCCCCATACTATTGATGGTATATAGTCTGATTTATTATATGGCCTATTTATAGCAACTAATAAATCAGTTATTTCTCTTCCTAATGGAGTTTTTCTATATATTGGATTTTTGCATATGTATCCATCTAAGAATATACTATTGGGGTCTTTATTTTCTTCATCACAGACTTTTATATCTCTAACAAATATAGTAAGAACTAATCTGTTTTTATTATCAATATTTTTATTATAAGATCTTAATTGGCCTACTACCTTAACAGATTTATTATTTTCAAAATCTATTTCCTCTAATAATCTTTCTGATACAGTTATCGGAAGTACATCATATGAATCACTAAGTCTATTTATTTTTATTTTAGTATTATAGAATTTTTCACCAAATATCTCATGACTAAATTCTAAATTTTCTTCTAATTCTCCCCTTAGGTTTACTACATTAGTATCGTCTTTAACAGTTATCATTTTTTTCTCCCCCCACAATTGTTAATTCTTATGTTTTATCTTTTTTATATAATAAATATATTGATTAAGTTTATTTTTTATTACAGTTTCTTAATATCTATTTAATCTTTAATTTTTTGTACTCCATTGCTATCTATCGTATAATTGTCCTTATGTATTAGTTCTGACACTGGAACTATTTCATATCCATCTTTTTGAAGGTTACTTATTATTGAATCTAAGTAATCTTCTACATTACTTATGTTTGCATGGAATAGTACTATTGATCCTGGTTGTGAGCCTCTAGCTACTCTTTCTATTACATGATTTGGTCCTATTTCTTTCCAGTCCATAGAATCCACATCCCATTTAACAACTTTATATCCTAAAGATTTGCATACTTCTAAAGTTTTATTATCTACATCCCCAAAAGGCGGTCTATATAACGTAGTTTTATCCCCTGTTATTTTTTCAATTTTACTTGATGTTACTTCTAGTTCTTGTACTATTGCCTTTTCTGATAACTCTTTTGTATTTGCATGAGTATTTGAGTGATTTCCTAATTCATGTCCTTTTTTATGTATTTTAGCAACAAGTTCTTCATTATCATCTATCCAACTTCCAACTAAAAAGAATGTAGATTTTATGTTGTATTTATCTAATATATTTAGAATTTCATCTATATTATCAGATCCCCATGCAACATCAAAACTTAAAGCTATTTTCTTCTCTTGTGTATCAACCTTATATATAGGCATATTTGCATTTTCTTGCTTGTAGCAAAAATATCTTATTCCATAAACTAAAGCAAATAATAATATTAATGTTAGCATTAGAAAAAAAATACTAGATATTAATGACTTAGTCTTTTTTAATCTGCTGTTCATGCTACACCTCCTTATAATAATTTATCCTATACTTAAAATTTATTTTTTAATTTCAAAAAATTACTACTAAAATAAAATTGTTATTTGGAGAAACTAAATTTAATCATATTAAAAGGTGGTGATTTTAGTGGCAACTTTAAATAATGTACCTAAAAATGTAAATGGAGAAAGAGAAAGTATTCACGATAATTCAGTATTTAAAAATAACGTTCACCCAAGAGAAATTCACAGTACTGTAAACGGTATAAGAAAAGATAAGAAAATAAAGATGAATAGAAAGGAATCTTAAAAAAATATTTTTTTTAAAAAATAGTATATAAAATCATATTCGTGGGCAAATTAGTATTAACAACGAAAGAGTATAATTCGTTGTCAAACATCAACTTAAGGAGGAATTTTACTATGTCAAGTTCAAACAACAACAAAACTGTAGTTCCTGCAGCTAAAGCTGCTTTAAACCAAATGAAATTAGAAATAGCTAATGAAATAGGTTTAGCTAACTATGATACTGTTGATAAAGGTAACTTAACAGCTAGACAAAACGGATATGTTGGTGGTTATATGACTAAGAAATTAGTTGAAATGGCTGAACAACAAATGGCTGGGAAGTAGATTAAAATTCTGACACCTGGGTAAAAAAAGGGCTACCATTTTGGTAGCCTTTTTATTTACAAAATTATTCAAATTATACTCAAATATAATATTAAATAAATTGTGCTTTTATTTTTATATATTTTAGTTTAATATATTATATAGAAATAGTTTACGGAGGATGATATTATGTTTGAAAACTCATCTGAAGAATTAGCTTCTCATAAGCTATTAATTTTATATATTTTAAATAAAATTAATATGGATTTAACTAATTCTCAAATAACACAAGTTGTATTAGAAACAGAAATGATGAATTATTTCTCTCTTCAACAATTTCTATCTCAACTTATGGAATCCAAATTTTTAACTACATACAAAGACTCTGCTAGAGAATATTACTCTCTTACTCAAAAAGGGCTTGAAATACTAGAATATTTCTTATCTAGAATCCCAGAAGATGTGACAAAAAAATAGATGAGTATATTAATAATAATAAAGAAAGTTTATTATCTGATACTCAAGTAAAGTCAAGTTTTGTTAAACAAAGTGATCATGAATTTATTGTTAATTTAAGAGTTATAGAAAATCAATCTAATTTAATAGATTTAAACTTAAATGTTTCTTCAGAAAAGCAAGCCAATTTAATTTGCAATAACTGGAAGAAAAATGCTTCTTACATGTATGCAGAAGTAATCGAATTACTTATACGTGATAATAATTAAGCCTACAAACATAATATGGTTGTAGGCTCTTTTCCTACTTTTACCTCTTTTAATAAACTATTATCTAAAGTACTATATATTTTTATAGAATTTCTCTGGGTATCCGAAACAAATAATAATTCTTCATTTTTAGATATTTCTAATCCTTGGGGATTTCCGTTTACTTCGATAGATTCTAGATATTTTCCCGTTTCATATTCTAAAATCCTTATACTTTTATATCCCAAGTCTGCTATATATACTCTGTTTTTACTATAATTAAAGCATATTTGCACAGGTAATAAAAATTCCTCTATTATTTTTTTCACTTTCATATCAGTTCCATCTAATATTACTAATTTTCCGTCTAAAGTTGATGTATATATTTCATTTTTTTCTTTATCTATTTTTATATGCCACGCTTTAAATTCTGTATCTACTTTTTTATCTATGCACTTGTTTGTTGTATCTATACAAACTATAGAATTTATACAGGGTACATATAACCTATTATCTTCATGGTCAAAATCAAATCCATGTGGCATCTCATCTACACTTATTATACCAATAGGATTTAAGCTATCTTGTTCTATTATATATATACTATTTGAATCTTCATTAGACACGAACAGTTCACCATTACATAATGCAACTTGACTTAAACTACCACCTATAGATATGTTATCTATAATCTTATTAGTTATTAAGTCTAGGACATACAAAACTCCATCATTAGAACTTGGTATATAGATTAACGATTTTTCTTTATCTATACAAAAATGATGGGGGTAAATTCTTTCTTCTAGTTCTATATCTTCTTCTAAATTAAATGTCTCGTAATTAAGCACACTGATACTCTTTGATAGATAGTTCGAAATATATACTTTCAAATAACATCCTCCTCCCTATAATAAATATCATATGATACTATATTAAATAGAATGCTTGTACTATGCATATCTTTTACATATTGCAATATTATCCACATCTTGGTATCATTAGTTGAAAATATTATTATGTATAGGAGTTTATGGGATGAAAATAACTTTTAAACCAAGCGGTGTATGCTGCAGAGAAATGTCATTTGATGTAGATGACAACAACAAAATAACAGACATTGAGTTTGTAGGCGGATGTCCAGGAAACATGATAGGAATAAAACACTTAGTAATCGGACAAGATGCTCATGAGGTTGCAAATAAATTAGAAAATATACCTTGTGGATCAAAAGCTACATCATGTCCAGACCAGTTATCTAAAGCTATACGTGATGCTTTAAAATAAAAAAATTGTGGCTATATGGCCACATTTTTTATTTTATATCTATATTTTTTATGTATATATGTATAATATTAATGTAGAGTTGTATACAAAACATTAGTACTGGAGGATTTTATGAATCTATCAAAATTTACCGACTACGGTTTTAGAATACTAATTCACTTAGGAAATAATCCAGATAAACACTTTACTGTGGATGAATTATCTTCAGTTCTTAATTTATCATCACATCATGTGAAAAAAATTGTTTATAAGTTAGTTAAATGTGGATATATTTCATCCTCTAAAGGAAGAAATGGTGGAATAAAATTAGGAATAGATCCTAGTCGTATAAATTTAGGTGATTTACTTGAAGTTACAGAAGATAATTTAAATATTGTCGAATGCTTTTCTTTAGAAAATAATTCTTGTAATATAAGTAATTCTTGTAAACTAAAGCCTATAATAAATAATGCACTAGTATCTTTTAAGTCTGTTTTTAATAAATATACATTAGAAGATATTTTAGACAAAAAAGTATCTAGGATGTCCTAGATACTTTTAATTTTATCTATTAAAATGAATTACTTATTATTTACTATAGTTCTAACCGCACCTATCATATATAAAGAACCTGCACTTATTATTACATCATCTTTATTTGAATTTTCTAACGTATAATTGACAGCATCTTCTATTTCTTTTTTCTCAACAACATTAGCTACATATTTAGATATCTTTTCTTTTAGTAATTCAGAACTAATAGCTCTTGGATTATCAGGAGTAGTTACTATAACTTTATCGAATCTCGGCATAAGTATTTCTAAAACTCCATCTATATCCTTGTCTTCTAACATACCTATTAACATAGTTAGATTTTTACCTTTAAAGTTTTTATCTATTGCCTTTGCTAAAGATTTAGCTCCATCTTCATTATGAGCTCCATCTATTATAAATATTGGCCTTTCTTTTATTTTTTCTATTCTACCTGGCCATTTAGTATTTATAAGACCTTTTCTTATGTTTTCTTCACTTATCTCTAGCCCTTTAGTATCAACTAAGTACTTTATAACACTTAAAGCAAGTATTGAGTTATTTACTTGATGATCTCCTATTAATTTTATTTCTAAATTTTCATATTTATCTCCCATTATACTAGCATCATAAATTTGAGAGTATATATCTGATTTTTTTATATCTATATCATCAAATTTTACTTCTATGTAATTGGCATTTTTATCTTTACAAATTTTCTTTATTACATCCTTTGCTTCATTACTTTGATCATAAACTATTGCTGTACCTTCTTTCTTTATGATTCCACCTTTTTCATAGGCTATTTTTGCTATTGTATCTCCAAGTATGTTTACATGATCTAAACTTATAGAACATATTACACTAACTTCTGATTTTTTTATTATATTAGTCGCATCATATCTACCACCAAGTCCTACTTCAAGAGCTACAAAATCCACATTTTGCTCACAGTAATAATAAAATGCCATAGTAGTAACTATTTCAAACTCTGTTGGATATGAATAACCTTCACTTACCATTTGCTCTATTTTTTCTCTTATTAATGTAACTATTCTTGCTACATCTTCTTTAGGTATATTTTCTCCATTAACTCTAATTCTCTCTGTAAATGTTTCTAAAAACGGAGATGTATAAAGCCCTACTTTGTATCCAGATTCTTTTAGTATACTTGTTATAAACGAGCATGTTGATCCTTTTCCGTTAGTTCCTGCTACATGTATTATTTTTAATTTATCTTGAGGATTTCCTAAAAGCTCTAATAGCTTAGTCATATTATCTAAGCCTAGCCTTATTCCAAATTTATGTGTTTCTTCTATATATTTTAATGATTCTTGGTAATTCATTTATTATCCCCCTTGGCAGTTTATCTTTTGTGTATTCCTACCATTTTATTATAGTATATTTTATTCGCAATAAAAACTATATTAGGTCAATACTTAAAATATCATTTAAGTATAAAAAGTCACTCAAGATAGAGTGACTTTTTATATTTATTTCATTAATTCATTATTTTCCATAATTATTGGCTTTGATGATCCATCACCAGATGTATTGTTATCCAATCTATCCATTAAGTAGGCTTTTAACTCTGCTTTATCCTTAAATTTAGAAACTTGATAAGGTAAAGATGGTCCATATTTTTCAATAAATAATAATCCATCT
The DNA here is from genome assembly GCF_017590215.1 of Clostridium sp. CCUG 7971. Lineage (GTDB taxonomy): Bacteria > Bacillota > Clostridia > Peptostreptococcales > Peptostreptococcaceae > Faecalimicrobium. The sequence continues at coordinate 7,187 of NZ_JAFFPK010000099.1, read as the reverse complement.
TTAGTTTTTATTAAAATACCTGCATGTCCTACAAATACCTCATTGTCCTCTGGTGCATGTAAGAGCACATTTATCATTGACACAGTTTCATTTTTTACAAATGATATCTTTCTTTTTTCCCATTCTTTTATAATTGCTTGTGCATGTTTTTCTACATCTTTTGAATTTTCTACTGGTATGGCCACATATAAGTTGATGAACTTATCAACATCTTCTTTAGTAAATCTACTTATAGGGTTATTATCTATAGCATCTATATCAAACATTAAATTTCTATCATCACCTTTAAACTTTTCTCCTGAATTAACATATTTTTTAAATATTGAAAATGCTGTTAATCTACAGTTAAAATCCATGTAATTTAATTTTTTCATATCCCATTTTTCACCTAAGTATCCTTCATCATAAGGTACTTGTTGAGTTTTTATAGATGTAAATCCATTTTTTGATGTTTTTAATTTATTTATATCTGATTTATTATTATAGTCTTGTACAATCTTAATAAAATAGTTTGCTTGCTTTTCCTCTATTTTATTTTCTATTAATATATTTTTAATTTCATTTTGAGTTTTATCATCTATTAAATTAGAGTATGTAAGTTTTGAACCTTCTATTTTATCAGTCTTACCTATATTATTATTTGCGCATCCTGTAACTAATAATACTGCCGATAACATCACTGGTATAATATGTTTTATCATATACATTAACCTCCATAATAAAATTTATATTCTAATATACTTATTTCAAATAACTTGTCGACTTTTGTAGTATAAACTATTTTTGATAAACCTTTCAATGGATTTTTAGTTACAAATCTGATATAAAAAAGTAGCATTTTTTTAAAACTTTTTTGGCGATTAAAAATTAACCATTCTACCTTAATCCATCAATATATATTTTTTTCAAATAAAAAATTCGCTTCACTCATATCGCCAACGACTACGTCCGTTGCTTGAGTAACGTGTTGGCGAAACTTTTTAAGTTTATCGATTGAGATTACAAATTATTCACAAACCAGATAATTTATAATCCCTTAGTATATAAAAATGCCCATTAAAGTAAGTATATAAATACTACTTTAATGGGCATTTTTGTTAATAATATATATTTTTATATTACTTCATTTTAGCTTCTAAATTTTCAAGTCTTTCAACTACAGACTTCATCATCTCTTCAAATTTTTCTTTCTTAGCTTTTTCTTCATTTATTAAACTTTCTGGAGCTTTAGCTAAGAATCCTTGGTTAGAAAGTTTTCCGTTAACTCTCTTTATTTCACCTTCTAATTTAGATTTTTCTTTGCTTAATCTTTCTATTTCTTTAGCAAAATCAACTAATTCATCAAGTGGTATAAATATCTTAACGCCTTCTATAACAACACTTACAGCATCTTCTGGTATATTAGTTTCATCTTCTAATATTTCAACTACTGATGCAGATGCTAATGTTACGAAGTAATCAGAACCTTCAACCATTGCTTCTTTCTTTTCAGCTGTAGGAACTATTATAACCTTTGCTTTCTTTGATGGCGGTACGTTCATTTCTGCTCTTACGTTTCTTATATTTCTTATACCATCCATAGTTAAGTTCATCATTTCTTCTTCTTTAGCCATATTATCAGTTTCAGTATAGTGAGGGAACTGTGCTACTACTATACTTCCGTCTACTGTTGGAAGATGAGTATATATTTCCTCTGTTATAAATGGCATATATGGGTGAAGAAGTTTTAATATTTTTTCTAATACGTATGTTAATGTATATAAAGCTGTTTGCTTAGCTTTTTTATCTTCAGAATATAATCTTGGCTTAACTATTTCTATATACCAGTCACAGTACTCTGACCATGCAAAATCATATATCTTTTGAGCAGCTATACCAAGATCAAACTTATCCATATTGTCTGTAACTTCTTTAACAACATTGTTAGCTCTTGATATTATCCACTTATCAGCTAAAGTCATATTATCTTCAACTGACTCTCTAGTTACACCATTCATTATCTCTTCATCTATATTCATAAATACAAATCTTGATGCATTCCATAATTTATTAGCAAAGTTTCTTGATGATTCTACTCTTTCCATGTAGAATCTCATGTCATTTCCTGGGGAATTTCCAGTTGCTAACATGAATCTTAACGCATCAGCACCATATTGGTCTATTACTTCTAATGGGTCTATTCCATTTCCTAGAGATTTACTCATCTTTCTACCTTCTGAGTCTCTAACTAATCCATGTATTAATACATGCTTAAATGGAGTTTTATCCATACAGAACATTCCTGCAAATGCCATTCTTACTACCCAGAAGAATATTATATCGTATCCAGTAACAAGTACACTTGTTGGATAGTAGTAGTTTAATTCTTCTGTATTGTTTGGCCATCCTAATGTTGAGAAAGGCCATAATGCAGAACTAAACCATGTATCTAGTACATCTTCGTCTTGCTTGAAGTTAGTGTGTCCACACTTACAAGCTTTAGGCATTTCTTTTGAAACTACAACTTCACCACATTCTTGACAGTAGTAAGCTGGTATTTGGTGACCCCACCATAATTGTCTTGATATACACCAGTCTCTTATGTTTTCTAACCATTGAGAATATGTTTTATCAAATTTATCTGGTACAAATTCTAGGTCTTTATTTTTAAGTATATCTAAAGCTGGTTTAGCTAATTCATCCATCTTAACGAACCATTGATCAGATAATCTTGGTTCAACTACTGTTCTACATCTGTAACAAGAACCAACATTGTGATTATGATCTTTTATAGCTATTAAGTATCCAGCTTCGTCTAAGTCAGCTATAAGTTGCTTTCTACACTCATATCTGTCCATACCTTCATACTTACCAGCTAACTTATTCATAGTTCCATCTTCGTTCATTACGTTTATCTTTTCAAGATTATGCCTTTGACCTACTTCAAAGTCATTAGGGTCATGGGCTGGAGTCATCTTAACTGCTCCTGTTCCAAACTCTAAATCAACATAATCATCAGCAACTATTATAAGTTCTCTATCTATCATAGGAAGTATTGCATGTTTTCCTACTAAGTGCTTATATCTTTCATCTTCAGGATTTACTGCTATACCTGTATCCCCAAGCATTGTTTCTGGTCTAGTTGTAGCTATTTCTAAGAATTCTTTACTACCTTTTATTGGGTATTTTATATGATAGAATTTACCGTCATGCTCTTCATGTTCAACCTCAGCATCTGATAAAGTAGTCTTACAATCTGGACACCAGTTTATTATTCTGTTTCCTCTGTATATTTGACCCTTTTCATATAGTTTCACAAAGAACTCTGTAACTGCTTCATTACATCCTTCATCCATTGTGAATCTTTCTCTATCCCAATCACAAGAATCTCCTAACTGTTGCATTTGGTCTACTATCTTTCTACCAAATTCATTTCTCCAGTCCATAGCTCTTTTTAGGAATTCTTCTCTTCCTATTTCGTACTTAGTTTTTCCTTCTTGTTCTTTTATTCTTTCAACAACTTTAACTTCTGTTGCTATAGAAGCATGGTCTGTTCCCGGTTGCCATAAAGCTTCATAACCGTCCATACGCTTCCATCTTATAAGTATGTCTTGTAATGTATGGTCAAGTGCATGTCCCATATGTAATTGCCCTGTTATGTTAGGCGGTGGTAGCATTATTGTAAATGGTTTTTTATTTGGGTTTGGCTTAGATTTAAATAGCCCATCTTCTAGCCATTTTGAGTAAAGTCTTGACTCAAAATCTTTGGGATTATACGTTTTTGATAAATTTGTATTTTCCATTATATTACCTCCTTTTATTTTATTATTAATTAAAATTCGCTTTGAGCGACATGTTAGCTAAATATTATAATTTAAATATCTTTGATTATAAAAAAAGAGCCTTTCATCCTTAAATAAGGACGAAAAGCTCGCGTTACCACCTTAATTCCATCACTTTACTAGTAAAGTTTTGGCTCTTAATAGAATTTAACGATTCCACCCGTCTAAACTTACTATTAGTTCAGTTTAGAAACTCCAAAGCTACCTTCTGCAAACCTATACTTAGAAGACTTCTCAGCCCGTGAGTCTTCCTCTCTTTTAGTAGTATTTACATACTCCTCTTTATCATAGTTTTTATTTTAATTTATTGTTTAATTATATCTAATTAATATTATTATTGTCAATTACTTCTGATAATATATATGTTAATTTAAATATTTATACTTTCAGTAAAATTTCAAACTCACTCCATAATTAGATTTTGACAATATATAACTTATAAAATACAAATTAGTTAATCCGCATAGGTTAAAACAACATTTTATAAATTTTTATCCCAGAAATTCATAGGTTTCATGTATTCTTTTATTGGAAGTATTGTATATCCTCTTTCTTTTAATATCTTTATCATACCATCTAACGCCTTTACTGTTTGTTCTTTTTCATGCATTAAAATTACTAGGTGTTGTCTGTCTCTTCCGTAGTATAATACATTACTTACGATTTTATCTGTTGTTGCTCTCCAATCTTCTGTATCCAAATTCCAATCCCACATTAGATATCCATTTTGGTCTAAAATATCATGAGATCCATCCGGCATATAGGGCTTACTTCCATAAGGTAATCTTATTAGTTTTGATACATCTCCTGTTATATCATAAAATGTGTTATTGCAAGTTTCAAACTCATTTAATGTTGTTTCAGGACTTTTATAAAGCTGTTTTATATCATGACTTACACTATGGAATCCTACACTATGACCTTCTTTTTGTACATTTTTTACTTCTTCTTTATGATTTTTCATATTTCCTTCTATCATAAAAAATGTAGCTTTTATATCATTCTTTTTTAAGGTTTTTAGTATCTCATTTGTATATTTAGATGGTCCATCATCTATAGTTATATATGCTATTTTTTTCGGACTAGGTCCCGGGCCTTTATGTATTTGAGATGTTGCTTCATAAATTATATTAGCCACATTTTCGTTCTTTATTTTATCAAAAACATCTCTTCTTTCGCTATATACACTGGTTTCTTCAACATTTTTTGTTGTGAAAGTTTTAAGCCCTAATACACCTACTATAATAACTAAACTAGCTATAACTATTGAAATAATTTTATTAGATTTATTTTTCATCCCCCAAATCTCCCTCTCATACAATTTCTTCTTCAAATGTTATTTGCACTAATTACTTGCTATTTTTTATATCTCTACTAAATATTTTTAAAATCTGTTCTTCTTCTTTCTCTCCTAATGATTCTACTTTTTTAATTCCTATAGCAGTCAAAAATTGTAATACATTTAAATTATCAAAAGGCGTCTCTATCTTTGTACTTTCTGAGTATTCATTAACATACTTTGTCCCCTCTTCTACGTTTAAAATTCTCTTAGGTCCACCTACACATCCACCAATACAACCCATACCTTCTATAAACGTTGCATCGATTTCTTTATTAATAACCTTTTGCAGTCCTTCTCTACAGTCTTTGACACCTGAAAATGATTGAGGAATAAATTTAATATCTTTATTTATTCTCTCTGAAGATATCTGTATTGCCTTACTTACTCCTCCAGTCCTAGCATAAACTCTACCTGAATATGATGCCTCAACTCTATTTTCTTCTTCTAATTCGGATGGATTTATTTCTAAAGCATCAAAAATATCTTCTAATTCTTTAAATGTTAATACAAAATCAATAGCATCTTTTATCTCATCTATAGTTGCTTCTTTTTTCTTTGCAATACAAGGACCTATAAAAACTACTTTTGCTTTAGAATTTAATATTTTTATTGCCCTTCCACATGCAATCATAGGCGATACAGATGGAGACACATTTTCTAAAATTTCTGGAAATCTATTTTGAATTAATCCTACCCATACTGGACAACAACAACTTGTTATATAATATCCTTCTTCATGACTTTTCATATGATCACAATAGTCATAAGCCTCCTTTGCTGTAAGCATGTCTGCAGCTAGAGCTACTTCTATCATATCTTCAAATCCAATTTTTTTAAGAGCAGTCCTTATCTTACCTGGAGTAACTTCTGCACCAAATTGACCTATAAAAGCCGGTGCTACTATAGCATATACTGGGCAAGTTTCTTCTTTTAAAAGATTTATCATAGGAATAAACTGTATTTTATCTGATATAGCTCCTAGACTACATTTTGATATACATTCTCCACATGCGTTACAAGTATTTGTCTCATTACAATTACTATGCTTATTTTTAATTAAACATGCACCTTCTTTGCTATTTTTATTACAGTGTTTACATGCTTGCTTTATTATTGATATTATAGGAGTGTTAATCTCCTTTAAATTTGTTGCTTCATTTAACATGTCTACCAATGAATAATCAAACTCATCAGTTGGATCTAATCCCATTATTACTCTCATTAAATTTATAATCGTTTCATTATCAAAATTATCATTCAAATTATCTCCTAGTACTTTTATAGGTATTTCTTCTATTTTTTCTATGTCCTCATACCAAACAGATTTTACTAATTCTTTGAAAAGCTTCATTTTATATTCTTCAAGGATTTTTGGGTTTATATTTATAGAATTCATATAGTACCTCCTAGTCTCTTATATAAGTTAATATTCACAGAGGCACTATATTTTATTTATGGATTGTTAGTTAGATTTGTTAATTTCGTGAAGAGTTTTCATTTCTTCTATTATCTTACTTAAATGATAATTAAATACAGGACTTTTTTCTTCATCTATGTCCCATTCAATATTTTCAGTTTTATATAATATCTTTAAATTTTTATGATTTTTATTGTTCAAATACAACTTCTTGTTTAGTAATTCTATAGCGTGTACATGAGAATATATCTCTTTACACATATTCATAGCTTCTCCAACTTTATCAGTGTTTATTTCATCTCTACTGTATCTTGATTCATCTACAAGTTTTTTATATATACCTTCTAATTTTTTAATTTCTTTTTCAAATTTTGCTATATTTAACTTCTCTTTATTTACTATCTTATGCTTTATAGATTCTAATGCCATTTTTTCAAATTTGACTAGTTCATTTTTAACATTACCTAAATAGTTTGGTCTTGCTAATAAATAATTTATTACTATTCCAGTTATAACACCCACAGATGTGTCAACTATTCTATGGAAAGAATATATTGCTGGATCACTATCTATTACACCCAAATATATAGATGTAAATGCTACATTT
>NZ_JAFFPK010000098.1 GCF_017590215.1 Clostridium sp. CCUG 7971 | reverse complement strand
AATTTCTCTATAATCCTTTTGCATTTTTATAAGTAATTTATCACATACTACAATTATATGTAATTGTTTCAAAAAGGATGTGATATCTATTAACAATAAAAAAAAGGAAGAAGATGTAATTCCTATAAGTATGAAAGAATTAGATAAAATAATAAATGAAATGTATCTATCAGATGATACTAAAAAGGATCTAGGTTTAATAAAAAGATATTTAGAAAGACTTATGCTGACAATAGAAAGAAGTAGAATTAGAGAATATATGATGCTAACTGATAGCAAAAGAAGACTATTTACAATAAATTTTGTAGCAGGATTAGGTAAAGGTTTTGGTCAAGCAATAGGACTTACAATACTAGCAGCTATTGCACTTTACATACTTGCTTCGTGGGTAAATTTACCTATTATAGGAGAGTATATAGCTGAATTAGTTAATATAGTAGAACTTTACAGAGGAAAGAGGTAATAGTATGGACATAAATAAATATAAAAAAGAGCTATTAAACGAAAAAGAAAAGATAGAAAAATTAATAGTAGAAATGCAAGATAATACTATGTTTGGAAATACAACTAAACATTCTAGTGAAAGATATACATCAGGAGAACTATCAAGTTATGATAATCATTCAGCAGATATGGGTACTGAAGTATATATGCAAGATATGCAAAATAGTTTAACTATTCATGAAAGAGGAAAACTAGATAATATAGAAAATGCGTTATATAAAATAGAAAATGGGACTTATGGAGTATGCGAACAGTGTCATAAAAAAATAGATGAAGATAGATTAGATATAGTTCCGGAAACTAATTTATGCGCACATTGTTCAAAACACCAACCAGATTTACCAATAACAAGTGGAAAATATAATCAAAACCTAATAAATGAAGGTGCTAGTTTTTATGATGAAATACTAATTCAACTAAATGATATAAATGATGTTGCTAAAAGATATAATAATACAAGTAATAGGTATAATAAATAAAGTTTATAAGAAAGAAGGAATGTAATATGAAAAAGATATTATATATGATTCCTGTACTATTACTTCTGGTAGTAGGTATGTACTTTCATAATAAAGCAGGCATAAAAGATGAAGAGGTTATAAGTTTAAATAAAGATATTTTAAATGATTATGAAGATATTATAATAAAACATGGTAATGATGAAGAAAAATTAATAGCATTAACATTTGATGATGGTCCAGATAAAGATTTTACACCACAAATATTGGATATATTAAAAGAAAATGATGTAAAAGCAACATTTTTTGTAGTAGGAGAAATGGTAGAGTGGAACACGGAAATATTAAAAAGAGAATATAATGAAGGTCATGAAATTGGAAACCATACTTTTACTCATATAAATGTTGCAAAAAGAAGTTATTCTGAAATAAATAAAGAAATAAGCGAAACACAAGAAGCAGTCAAAAAGATAATAGGAAAAGAACCAAGTTTATTTAGACCTCCATATAGAGCAATAAGTAAAAATATGTGTACTATAGCAAAAGATAAAAATATGAATATAGTACTATGGTCAAACTTAGACCCTAGAGATTGGTCAAACCCAGGTGTAAATTATATTGTAGATACTATAATGAATAAAGTTCAAAATGGTACAATAATACTTTTACATGATTATAACAATGCTAGAAATTCAACAACTCAGACAGTGCAAGCATTAAAAATAGTTGTACCAAGATTAAAAGAACAAGGATATAAATTTGTAACAGTATCAGAGCTTATAGAACATACGAATAATGAAAAACAAACAGAAAATAACAAATAACAGGCTTCCAATTAGGAAGCTTTTTTTTGTATAATAGTAGTATATAAAAATTTAGGAGGAAAGTATATTGTTATATGCGCTAATAATAGTTTTATTAATAGGGATAGATCAGTTATCTAAAGTATGGGCTTTAAATTCTTTAAAAGACATTGGAAGTATACCGATAATAGAAAATATATTTCATCTTACATATGTAGAAAATAGAGGGGCAGCTTTTGGAATGTTCCAAGATAACCAAATGATATTTGTAATAGTTGCACTATCTGCATCTATATTTGGGATATACTATCTAAATAAAAATAAAAATATAAACTTACTCGGAAAAACTGGAATAATTCTTATAATTTCAGGAGCTATAGGAAACTTAATAGACAGAGTAAGATTAGGCTTTGTAGTAGATTATTTTGATTTTAGATTTATATGGGAATATGTATTTAACGTAGCAGATGTATTCGTAGTTGTAGGAACGATACTTTTATGTGTATATATATTATTCTTTGACAATGAAAAGTAGGTGACAATATGGAAGAAGTAAGAGAGTTTTTAGTGTTAGAAGAAGATGAAGGTGATAGATTAGATGTATACTTAGCAAATGAGTTAGGAGATATGTCTAGAAGTTACATTCAAAAGATAATAAAAGATAAAAAAGTAAGTGTAAACTCAAAGGTGGAAAAAGCTAAGTATCTAGTAAAAGAAGATGATAAGATAATGGTAGAAATACCAGCACCAAAACTTTTAGAGGTAACTCCTCAAGATATACCAATAGATATAGTTTATGAAGATAATGATTTATTAATAGTTAATAAGTCACAGGATATGGTTGTTCATCCTGCTCCTGGCAATTATGACAATACTTTAGTTAATGCAATACTTTATCATTGCAAGGACAACTTATCTTCTATCAATGGAGTTATAAGACCAGGTATTGTTCATAGAATAGATAAGGACACTTCTGGACTTTTAATGATAGCGAAAAATAATAATGCACATAACTCTTTAGCTGAGCAACTAAAAGATCATTCTATAACTAGAGAGTATGAGTTTATATGTCATGGTGTTGTTAAAGAAGATAAAATAACTGTAGATAAGCATCTAGGCAGAAATCCTAAGGATAGATTAAAGATGGCAGTTGTGAAGGATGGAAAACGTGCAGTAACTCATTTTGAAGTTATTGAAAGATATGATAACTTTACACATATGAAAGCTACCCTTGAAACAGGGAGAACTCACCAAATAAGAGTTCATGCTTTATCTATAAACCATCCTCTTTTAGGGGATACTGTTTATGGTCCTAAAAATACTAAATTTAAACTAAAAGGTCAAACCTTACATGCTAAAAAGTTAGGATTTATACACCCAACTAGCAAAGAGTATGTTGAATTTGATTCTAAATTACCAAAATATTTTGAGGATATAATTGCCAAAATAAAATAATTCTTGCAAAAAACATTTCAAGATTATATAATTAAGGGTAAATAAATACCTTTAATTGATACAGAGATATCATAAGGCAAAAGTGAGTAATATATTTGTATATTTTGATACATACAAGCTTCTTGTCTTATGATAAGGAGCTTTTTAGATTTATGAATTTAACTTAAAATACTAGGAGGTCAGAAATGAGAGAAAAGGCCCAATTAATGGATGAAAAAGCAATCTCAAGAGCTATAACAAGAGTAAGTCATGAAATCATAGAAAAAAACAAAGGTGTAGAAGATATAGTCTTAGTAGGAATAAAAACTAGAGGTTTACCTATTGCAGATAGAATATCTAAAAAGATAGAACAAATTGAAGGAACAAAGGTTAACACAGGTGAAGTTGATATAACTTTATATAGAGATGATTTAAAAGAAATAGATATTGATCCAATACTTAATGGATCAAAAATAGATTTTAATATAGATGATAAAATAGTTATCTTAATAGATGATGTTTTATACACAGGAAGAACAGTTAGATCAGCACTAGATGCTATTATGGATATAGGAAGACCAAAATCAATTCAGCTAGCAGTTTTAGTAGATAGAGGGCATAGAGAATTGCCAATAAGAGCTGATTATGTAGGAAAAAATGTTCCTACATCAAGACATGAGATTATATCAGTAAAATTAGTTGAAACTGATGAAGAAGACTCAGTAACAATAAAAGAATAGACACACATAGACTATAAAGAGTTTATATTGCCTTTTAATTCAGTACAGAGATACTGAAAAAGGGAGATTTTTATCTCCCTAAAATTATATTTGGGAGGTTTTTTATGAAAAAAACAGTAATGTCATTACAACATTTATTAGCAATGTTTGGAGCTACAGTATTAGTACCAATACTAACAGGATTTAATCCTGCAGTTGCAATATTTTGTGCAGGAGTAGGTACTTTAATATTCCATTTTTGTACAGAAGGGAAAGTACCAGTATTCTTAGGTTCAAGTTTTGCATTTATACCAGTTATACTAGCGGCTAAAGAAGCATCTGGTGGAGACTTATCTTATGCACAAGGTGGAATAGTAGTAGCAGGTATTATATACGTAATTATGTCATTCTTAGTTAAGATGGTAGGAGTAGATAAAATAAAAAAATATTTCCCAGCTCAAGTTACAGGTGCTATGATTGCAGTAATAGGACTTAACTTATTACCAACAGCATTTGATATGGCATCAAATAATATATTAATAGCACTTATTACTTTATCGATAGCGCTTGTTATAAATAAGTTTGCTAAAGGATTTATAAAGCAACTAGGTATATTAATAGCAGTAATTTCAGGATATTTAATATGTCTAGCTATGGGAATTATAGATCAATCTACTATAATAAATGCACCATTACTTCAAATACCAGCATTCACTATGCCGAAGTTTAGCTTAGAGGCTATTGTTTTAATAGCACCGGTTGTTTTAGCAGTATTTATGGAACATATAGGAGATATGACAACAAATGGAGCTGTTGTAGGTAAGAATTTCATAGAAAATCCAGGGTTAAATAAAACGTTATTAGGAGATGGTTTAGCTACGATAGTAGCAGGATTTTTAGGAGGACCAGCAAATACTACTTATGGAGAAAACACAGCAGTACTTGCTATAACTAAAAACTATGACCCATCGCTATTAAGAAGAACCGCAGTATTTGCAATATTACTTTCGTGTATTGGAAAGTTTGGAGGATTCTTACAAAGTATACCAACTGCAGTTATGGGTGGAATAAGTATTATACTATTTTCTATGATAACTTTTGTAGGAGCAAAAACTGTAAAAGACAGTGATTGCATAAAAAATAAAAACAATATAATAATAATATTAACTATAATGATAATAGGCTTAGGAACTACTTACTTAGGAAACAAAGGTATAACAATAGGAATACCTATAACTCAAAGTGTAACTATAACAGGACTTAGCTTATCAGCTATAGTAGGTATTGTATTAAATAGAGTATTAAACAATAAAGACTTTAAAAATAATGAAACTGAGAATGTAGTAGAATTAAAAGCTACATCAATATAAATAAAAAATCACCTATTATAATTTTATAATAGGTGATTTTTTTATTTTATTAAAAAAAATCTTAAATTATTATTTTAAAACAAATGGATAAATATAGTTAATTATTTTTAAAATAAATTGTAAAAATCGACAAAAAATAAAGTAAATAATAGGATATATGAATTAATACTTTCAGATGGGGAAACTTAATAATAAAAAATAAAATAAAAAATATAGACAGAATTTAATTTTTCTTGTAAAATAAAATTCTGTTAACGAACGAAACTTTTAAAAAACATAATAAAGTTCATGAAAATGAAACTTAGGAGGACATTATGAAATTCAAAAAACTATTATCAATAGCAGCATCTGTGTTAGTATCGACAGCTTTATTAACAGGATGTTCTTCAAACTCAAAAGATAAAGAAGAAAAACTTTCAATAGGAATCGTTTTAGGTGAAGGTAGTATAAATGACCAATCATTTAATCAATCTACGTGGGAAGGATTAAAGAAAGCTGAAAAAGATTTTGGAGTTGAAGTTAAATATTTAGAATCTAAGCAAAAATCTGACTACTTACAAAACATAGAAACTTTAATAGATCAAGATACAAGTTTAATAATCGGGGTTGGATATCAGTTAAAAGAATCTATAGCTGAAGCATCAAAAAATTATCCTAATCAAAAATTTGCTATGATGGATGAAACATACGATAAGATACCAGAAAATGTAGTTCCTGTAACATTCAAAGAAGAAGAAGCAGCGTATTTAGCTGGAATAATAGCATCTAAAATGTCTAAGACTAATACAGTAGGATTCATAGGAGGATTACCTGCTCCATCTGTTGTTAAATATCATTATGGATTTAAATATGGAGTTACAACTACAAATAAAGATACAAAAGTTTTAGAACAATATGCAAATACATTTACTGATCAAGCAAAAGGAAAATCTATAGCTAAGCAAATGTTTGGATCAAATGCTGATATAATATTAGCAGCAGCAGGAGATACAGGAGTTGGATCAATAGAAGCAGCTAAAGAAAATAAGAAGTTTGCAATAGGAGTAGATAGAGATCAAAATTATTTAGCTGAAGAAAGTGTTATAACATCAGCATTAAAAAAATTAAATGTAGCATCTTATGATTTAGCTAAAGAATTAGTTGAAGGTAAATATAAAGGTGGACAAGGTAAGGTTTATGGATTAAAAGAAGATGGTGTTGGATTATCTGAAAATACATCTAAACATGTTCCTAAAGAAATTTTAGATTATGTTAACACTCAAAGAGAGAAGATACTAAAAGGAGAAATATCAGTACCTAAGAGTGAAGACGAATACAATAAATTAGTAAAATAAAGATAATCTCTTATAAAAATTATGTATTTTAAATAAAAGTTAAAAGCCATAAGTTTGATATTATATCAGACTTATGGCTTTTTAGAATATTAATTGTATCTTATCTTAAATATAATTCAT
>NZ_JAFFPK010000097.1 GCF_017590215.1 Clostridium sp. CCUG 7971 | reverse complement strand
AGGTATAACTATTTTTTATATATTATATAAAGATGAATTCTTACTTTCTATAGCATCTTTAGCAACTTCTTTATCATTAAAATGATGCTTTGTTTTCCCTATTATTTGATAATCTTCATGACCTTTTCCTGCTATAATTACTAAATCATTATTATCAGCTAGTTCTATCGCTTTATAAATAGCCTCTCTTCTATTTTCTATTGTTATATAATTTTGGTTACTTTTGTCTATTCCACTTAATATATCCTTTATTATAGAATTTGGATTTTCTGTTCTTGGATTGTCAGATGTTATTACTGCTATGTCTGAGTTGTCTTGTGCAATTTTTCCCATTAAAGGCCTTTTAGTTTTATCTCTATCTCCACCACATCCAAATACTGTTATTACTTTTCCTTTTACAAATTCATTTGCTGATATAAGTATATTTTCTAGTGCATCTGGTGTATGAGCATAGTCTACTATTACATTAAATCCTTTTGAATTTTTTACACTTTCAAATCTTCCTTCAACACCTTTAATACTTTTTAATTTATATTTTATTATTTCAATAGGTACTTTAAGTATATAGCAAGCTGCTATTATTCCTAACGTGTTATAAACTGTAAATTTCCCAGGTATATTAACATAAATTTCATCAGTGTATGTAGGCGTTTTTAGTGTATATGAAACTCCATGTGGATATAATTTTATATTACTCGCCATAAAATCAGCTTCATTATTTATTCCATATGTATATACTGAAACTTTTAAGTTTTTTATATTATTCTTTATAATAACACCTGAACTATCATCTATATTTATAATATTTGCCATATTAGTTTTATAAAATAATTTTTCCTTTGTAGCTCTGTATTCTTCTAAATTTTTATGAAAATCTAAATGCTCTGGTGTAAGATTTGTAAATATTCCAATGTTAAAATCAACTTCGTCTACCCTATGTAGCGCTAATGAATGTGACGATACTTCCATGGCACAAAACTTACAATCATTTTTTACCATATTATTAAAATACTTTTGCAAATCTATACTTTCAGGAGTTGTGTTATTAGATATTATATCATTTTTACCATCTTCTATTTTAATAGTTCCTATCAATCCAACATTAGATTTATAATTTAAAATTTCTTTAAGTACAGTTGTTATACTTGTTTTTCCATTAGTTCCTGTTACCCCTATTATTTCTATTTTTTGTGTTGGATTATTATAAAAATTAGCCGCTATTTTTGCCATTGATTTTCTTGTATCTTTAACTTTTATAAATGTATAATTGTTACTTTCTTTAATATTTACGTCTTCTTGTATTAAAAATGCTTTTGCTCCATTTTCTATTGCTTTATTTACATATTTATGACCATCATTATCAAATCCTTTTATACATACAAACAGACTATTTTCTGTAGTTTTTCTTGAATCATAATATATACTACTTATATCTATCTCAATATTTCCTTTTAATTCTAAAACATCTAAATTTTTTATGAGCTTGTATAATTCCATGAGAAAAAACTCCTTTCCTACTATTACTAAATTATATTTAATTTTTTTAAATTTATGATAGATATAAAATATGATTAAAAGTTTTAATATATACTTTTCCTTATTTTTCTATTTTTTATTGACTTATTAATATTAATTATCTACAATAGAATTAAGAGTTACATATTTAATGAAAATAAAGATATTTGAAAATATCTTACTAGAGTCAGGAGACTTTTGCGTCTTCTGGCTTTTTTATTTTCATTATAAATAAAAAATGTTAACTTTTATTCTACTTTCCCCAAAAGTAAGAATTATACATATTTGAGATGGGTAATATACCCATCTTTTTTTTAACCTTTTTTTTGATATTCTTTTAATTTTTCCAATATATCTTTATTAGAATTAAAAAATTCAATATGTTCTTCTATTTTAATAAGAGTCTCTATACTTATGGTATGTTCAATTTTTTCTGTCTCTTCATGTATTTTATCTTTTACTCCTAATAGATTTAAAAATTTATTTACTATGTAATGTCTGTTTAAAAGTTGCTGGCCTATTATCTTACCCATATCGCTTAAAACAACATAATCATATTTTTTATATAATATTAGCTCTTTTTCACTTAGTTTTTTTACCATTTTTGTTACTGAAGGTGGAGTAATATTTAGATGTTTAGATATATCACTAACTTTTACATGATCCTCCTGTAAAAATAATCTGTAAATCATTTCTATATAATCTTCCTCACTAGGTGTTAGTTTGCTTCTCTTTATATATTCATTGAAAGTATAATACTCTTTTTTATTTTCCAAATTATACCTCCTCCTTTTTATATTATATTAATTATATTTCATTAAATATTTTATATTACTATTTTTAGTAACACTATTTTATTAATTGGCATAATTTAAAATTAAGAAAGTTAGCTTAGGTTAACAATAAAAAATTATTTATAAGGAGATGTTAATATTGAAAACTCTTACAGACATTCCAGTTAAAAATACTGCTACAGTAGAGGACCTCTTATTCAATGGTAATTTAAGAGAAAGAATGTTAGCGCTTGGTGTAACACGTGGAGCATCTATTCAAGTGATTAGAAAAGGGCCTAAAGGTAATTTAACTGTTTACAACATTAGAGGAACTAAGATCGCATTAAGATCTGAAGAAAGCAATTTAATAATTGTTTCTGAAAATTAGACTATATTTTAAGGGGGGATATTACAGTGGGGTTAACACATGAATCTGCTAAAATGAAATCACTAAAGGATATGTTTGATATAGATAAAGCTGACGACCAATTAATAGTTGCTTTAGCAGGCAATCCAAACACAGGGAAAAGTACTGTATTTAATTATCTAACAGGATTAAAACAACATACTGGAAATTGGCCTGGAAAAACTGTTGCTACAGCTCGTGGTGATTTTAAATATAATAATAATGATTATGCTTTAATTGATTTACCTGGAACTTACTCTTTATTTGCACTATCTCAAGAAGAAATAGTTGCTCGTGACTTTATATGTTTTGGAAAACCCGATGTAGTAATTGTAGTATGCGATGCGACTTCACTTGAGAGAAATCTTAACTTAGTATTTCAAGTAATGGAATTAACACAAAACATAATATTGTGTGTTAATTTAGCTGATGAGGCTGAGAAAAAAGGTATTTCTATAGATAGTAAAAAACTTGAAAAAGCGTTAGGTATACCAGTAGTTTTAACAGCTGCTAGAAGTGGAAAAGGTATGAGTGATCTATTAAATACTTTAGATTTAGTTTCATCTAATAACTATAAGTTTAATGCTAAACCTGTTCTTTATGATAATAATATCGAACTTGTAGCTGACTCATTTAAGTCAGAATTAGAAAGTACTATTGATTTTATAAATCCTAGATGGCTAGCTCTTAGACTTATAGATGAAGATAAAAGTATATTTGATTCCATGCATAATTATATAGATGAAAACTATATAGATACTTTATATAAAATCAAAGAAAAGTTTCCTAAAACTTTAGATAAGTGTAAAATAAGAGATAATTTTACTAAAACAAATTATGATTATGCAAAAAGCTTAAGTGAAAAAGTTTGTATAAAAAATAATAATGCTACATTAGACAAAGATGATAAATTAGATAAAATACTTACATCAAAACATTTTGGAATGCCTATTATGTTACTTTTATTAGGTGCTATACTATGGATTACTATAGAGGGGGCTAATTATCCATCTACCTTACTATCAAATTTATTACTTGGTCTTGAACCTAATATTACAAATTTTTTAAATATGCTTCATGCACCTGAGTGGCTAAATAATATGTTAGTTCTTGGTCTTTACAGAACTCTTGCTTGGGTAGTTTCCGTTATGTTACCACCTATGGCTATATTTTTTCCTTTATTCACTTTACTTGAGGACTTTGGATATTTACCTAGAGTTGCTTTTAATATGGACCATTTATTTAAAAAGGCCTGCGCTCATGGAAAACAGTGCCTTACTATGTGCATGGGATTTGGATGTAATGCTTGTGGAGTTATAGGTTGTAGAATAATCGACTCTCCTCGTGAAAGGTTAATAGCTATACTGACTAATAATTTTATTCCTTGTAATGGTAGATTTCCTACTTTAATAGCCATATCTACTATATTCTTCAGTTCTGTAATAAGTAATTCTTTCACATCTAGCTTGGTAACCGCTGCATGTATATCTTTAGTAGTTATCTTTGGTATATGTATAACATTATTAGTTTCTTATTTGTTATCTAAAACCCTTCTTAAAGGTATTCCATCTACTTTCACATTAGAATTACCACCATATAGAACTCCACAATTCGGTAGAGTTGTATATACGTCTATAATAGATAGAACATTGTTTGTATTAGGCCGTGCAGTTATTGTAGCTGCTCCAGCTGGAATAGTAATTTGGGTATGCGCTAATATATATGTTGGTGACGTGAGCTTATTGGCTTATATTGCAAATATTTTAGATCCTATCGCTAGATTTATAGGACTTGATGGGTTTATACTACTTGCTTTTATACTAGGTCTTCCTGCCAATGAAATAGTTATACCTATTCTTCTCATGTCTTACCTTGCTACTGGTTCAATGCTAGAACTTGATAATTTAAGTGCATTAGGTGATGTTTTACGTAATAATGGATGGACATATTTAACAGCGTTAAATGTCATGTTATTTAGCTTACTTCACTGGCCTTGTGCTACTACTTTGATAACTATAAAAAAAGAAACTGGAAGTATGAAATGGACTATTTTAGGATTTTTAATTCCAACTGTAATAGGATTCTTTGTATGTTTCTTAACAACTAGCATATATAATATTTTTATATAAATTAGAGATGGATAATATTATCCATCTCTTTCTTTTTTATCTATTAGGTATATTTTTCCAACCTAAAAATCATCATAATATCCAAAATATTTATCATTTAAATATCAAAAATATTTATCATTTAAATATCAAATAAATCTTGATGTTTATTTACTATTTATATAAATTTTCTTTATACAATGTCGTATATATTAATATATAATATTCCGAAATTCGATAAGCCTTAAGTATTTTTTATGGCTTATTTTGTTTTATTTGGTTATTTTTTGTATTTTTTTATATTTATTTTTAAGATGATATAAGTTAAATATTATAGTAGAATTTACTTAAAGGACAAGTTGTACCTTTGCTTTAGGGGGGATTTTAGTGTTTCTTATTTTTATTTTACTACTTTTTATGGGACTAATTTACTTTTTATCTATGGTTTGTATTCAGTTTAGTTATATAAATAATATTAATTTAAGATTGGGTATGGATGTAACTAAATTATATTCTGATGAGAATAATAGAGGTACCTTAGTTACTAACTTTAATAGCATTGTAAAAAGTTGTGCTATGTGCTTGTATAAAGTATCCAATAATATTAAGTAAATATGTAAACCTAGGACATAATTGTCCTAGGTTTTATAATTTAATAAATTTTAATATAGATTTAAAATACTCATCATTTGATACAACACACGGATTTAATGGGTTTATTTCTAAGCATTTTTTATGATGGTAATACGCTTTTGATATATCACCAGTTTTAAAATAGCACGCACATAAGTTTAAATGTGGCTTAAACCTCCAACAACATAAATTTAAACATTGACTACAATCTGTAGGAGTTTCTATATTCAAAATAATTTGATACCAATTTATAGCTTGCATATATTTTTTTTCTCGTTGAAAAGATAATGCTATGTTATATAATACTTCTCCTCTAGGAGATGTGTATTCAAATGTTTTATATAGGTAATACCTACCTTCAGCCCATTTTTTTTTGTATAAATAGCTCTCACCAATTCTACATAATGCATCCATTATCTCTTCTTCATTTTCAGCTTTATCTATAAATTCTTCAAGCACTTTTATTGATTCATCAAACTCGTTATTACAATACAGCTCTTTTCCATAATAGTATAAATCTCTATTGCTCATTTCTTTACCTAAACTTATATTTTTTTTGTATATTTTAAGATTCCTATCATCTACACATTTTACTTTATCATGAATAATAGCTATATCACTATCGCATACTTTTGAATTTTCATATATATTAATGTACTCATGCACAAATCCAATCCATTTAAAATTTTTATTATTTTTTACAATTCTATTTCTTCTAGCTGCTATCTGTGGATTATTATTTTCATCCATATCCATATATGTGTTCATTGTAATTACATCAATATCTTTACTCATATCTTTTTTTAAGTTTAAAAGTTTATTTTTATTCTCTTCATCTATTAATTCATCTGCATCTAACCATAATATATAATCTTTTGTAGCTTTACTAAAGGAAAAGTTTCGAGCCATAGAAAAATCATCTATCCATTTAAATTCATATATTTTTTCAGTATAACTGCTTGCAATTTCTTTAGTTTTATCAGTTGATCCTGTGTCTATTATGACTATTTCATCTACAATATCTACTACACTATCTAAACACCTATTTATTACCTTTTCTTCATCTTTTAATATCATACATAAACTTATAGTAATCATACTGATTGCTCCTTATTTTGTCCTCTACTTTAATATATGATAAAGCGACATTTTTGTTAAATTATTTAACTATTTAGATATTATAATTTTCCTAAATAAAAAATGCTAGAACAAAATATGTTCTAGCATTTTTTACTTACTCATATATTCTTTCCAATCACCATTTGAAACTGGAATTTTTTTATCATTTAAATTTATATTTGCCTTTGGATTATATTCATAATAATATGCTTTCTCTATTGTACCATCTTCTAAAAAAACATCGACTTCTTTTCTTAAATATTCACAATTGATATTATTATCTTCACAGTATCTTTCTAATTCATCTAATTCTTCTAAGCTTTGATTAAAATCAATAAGTTCCATTAGTTCACCTTGTATTTTGTTATTTCCTGGTATAACTGCTGGATATCCTTTATTATCTAGATGAAATAAATCTCCATTTATACGTCCCTTTACTACATTAGATACTTTTCCTTCTAGAAGCTTTTTATAATTAAACATGTCACTTCTTAAGCTTCCATATACAAATATTTTGTTAACTAACATATTTCTCCACCTATTACTTTTATATCATTTTGGTATAAAGTACAAGCTTCAATAGCTAATTCTAATCCTCTTACTATTTCTTTTAAAGACATAAATGGAGTATTTTTCTTATCTATAATTTGTGATGTCATATATGGTATATGTATAAATCCACCTTTTATATTTGGATATTTTTTATCTATCATATAAAGAATTCCATACATTACATGATTGCATACAAATGTACCTGCCGTATTTGATACAGAAGCTGGAATTTGATTTTCATTCATATGTTTTACCATAGCTTTTATTGGTAAATTCGAAAAATAAGCTGCTTGTCCATCTTCTTTTATAGTTTTATCAATTACTTGATTTCCCTCATTATCTTTTATTCTAAAATCATCCATATTTATAGCAACTCTTTCAGGAGTTATGTCAAATCTTCCTCCTGCTTGTCCTACAGATATAACTATATCTGGATGATATTCTTCTATTGCCTTTTCTATTGCTTCAACTGATTTTGTCATAACTGTTGGTATAGTTATTTTTATAACTTCAGCTCCATTTATATTATTACTTACCATTTTTACAGCTTCCTCTGCTGGATTTACTGGTTCTCCTCCAAATGGATTAAATCCTGTTAATAAAACTTTCATAGTATTACCTCCTAAATTTCATTAAAATGCTAAGAAATACATTGCCACTATGTGTACTACTATTAATATTAAAGCTACTGGAGCTTGATATTTTATAACCACATAATCACTTTTAGTTTCTAATAATGCTGCTGGAACTATATTAAAGTTTGCAGCCATCGGTGTAAGTAATGTTCCACAATATCCTGCTGTTAAAGCTAAAGCTCCGACTATTGCAGGATTACCTCCTTGCGCTAATACAAATGGTATACCTATTCCTGCTGTTATTACTGAAAATGCTGCGAATGAATTCCCCATTATCATAGTAAATATAACCATACCTAGCACATAAGCTATAACACCAAATAATCTATTGTCTGCTGGAACTACACCTGAAATCATATTTGATATAACTTCTCCAACTCCTGCTTGAGTAAATAGTGCACCTAAGGCAACTAAAAGTTGCGGTAGCATACTCGCAGGTCCCATCTGTTGAAGTAATCTTGCTCCATCTTCTATAGTTGTAGATGTTTTAGCTTTACTTATCATAAATGCAGATATTAATGCAACTGCAGAACCAACTCCAATTGCAAATTGTGACGAATTTGCAAAATTAGCTAAAGCCATAGCTACAACTACTGAAGCAAATGCTAATACTAATGATGGTATAAATATTTTATTTTTTAATTTGTTTGCATGTTTTTGTCCAAATTCTTCACTTGCTTCTTCATATCTTGCAAACACAACTTGCTTGCTTAGTGTTAATAAACTACATAGTACTAATATAGCTCCTATTATATTTGCTTGTACCTTAGACCCGAATATAAAAGGTATTGATATTAATATCCAAAACAATGCTGTTCCATATTTTTTACTACTATCTATAGTTGTAAAAGATTTAAATGCTATTACAAGCATTAAAAATCCCATTAATGCGTAGAAAATTTCTAATGATATATTTATAAAATCTTGCATTTTGTCCTCCTCATAAAACTATTTTTTAATGCGTCTACTTAATTTTTTATCATATAATTTAAACTGAACTGCAGCTATTATAAATGCGATAACAGCCATTATTATACTTGCTTTAGCTATTGCAAGCCCAGTTACATCATATCCAAATTGAGTAAGCGTTGAAGCTATAAGTAAAACTCCACTACTTCCTGCAAATAAGTTTTGACCATAGAAGTTACCATAGTTTTCTGATGCGGCTGATAATGCTTTTATGCCTTCTTCTTCTTCTTCATTTAATTCCCCATTTTGACTAGTTCCAGCAGCCTGTGCCATAGGATTAACTAAAGGTCTAACAAATTGAGGGTGTCCACTCATTCTTATAGACAATGCTCCAGCTATTTGTCTAGCGAACATGTATATACTTAATACTCCTCCAGTCGTAAGTTTTCCTAATCTCTCAATTAAATAAACTGCCCTTTGTCTTAAACCGTATCTCTCTAATATTCCTATTACTGGTAATGTTAATATAAATAACGATACTGCTCTATTTGCAACAAACGATTCCCCAAGTATAGTAAGGATTTCATTAAAATCTAACCCTGCTACAAGTCCTGTTGCTATCCCTGCTACTAATACTGTAAATAACGTTTCTACCTTGAATATAAACCCTATTACAACTATTAAAACTCCAATTAGTTTTATCATTAGTTATTCTCCTCTCTTTTGATGTCTTTAAATCTTCTTTTGTTATGTATACTTTGAAGATATTTTTTTATTTTAAGATAGTATACATTAATCCGACATATTTTGCAAATATATTGAATATTTTAATTTTTTATAAATTTTTTTAAATTATTTACATAGCTTCCTATTTCTACTTCAATATCTTCAATTTCATATTTACTTATACATATACCCTTTATGTTTTTTAGTATCTGTAGAGTTGTAAAAACTATTTCTTCACTTGAGTTATTGTATCCACTTTTTAATTCTTCTATTATTTTAAGTTTCAATTCTTCTATAAAGTCATCTATATCTTTTAGTATTTCTTTATTTTTTTGCTCTATTTTTACTTTATCATAAATAACCTTAGCAACTGCGCCTGTTACAGTTCCAGCTATAAGAAGTGGTGGACAATAAGTCATCATAGCACTACTTATAGTTATTGATGTTGCTGACTGACCTATCGCTGCACTATAAATAGATATTATTCCTC
Organism: Clostridium sp. CCUG 7971; assembly: GCF_017590215.1. Classification (GTDB taxonomy): domain Bacteria; phylum Bacillota; class Clostridia; order Peptostreptococcales; family Peptostreptococcaceae; genus Faecalimicrobium. The sequence continues at coordinate 11,835 of NZ_JAFFPK010000097.1, read as the reverse complement.
CTGATGTTGCGCCTAATATAGCTCCGGTTCCTACTGTTGATAATATTTCATTGATCTCTGTTTTATTGTAATCTAATTTAAAACTAGGTGTGTCTAGTAGCTCATTTTCATAGCTTATACTATCTATATATTTTTTTATATCTTCATTCATATCATCACTAACTTCTTTTAAACACTCATCCCACTCTGAAAAAAACAAATTATCTAGTTCTATTTTTTTTATATTTATTATGTCATTTATATAATTTTCATTTATATATATACTAGAAGAATTTAAATCTATTTTTATCTTTGATAATTCTTCACTTAAAAAAATTCTATTTACCCAATCATTTATTTCAAAATCCATTTTTGAATTTATATAATCATATTTATTTTCAAGAGTAACTTTATCTTTTTTTAATTCCTCTATAATAATCAATATACTTTTTAAATAATCATGATGATTTATTATTTCTTTGTGAATTATTGATTCTAAATCATATTTTATACTATCTATTTTTAAACTTTCACAATTTTCATAGACATTGTTTATATACTCTTTAAGATCTATAAAGTTTTTCCTTAGTTCAGTGTGATTAGATATAGCTATATCAGTACTTTTAATTACTGCATTTTTTCCTACTGCATCTTGATATTCCAAGTATGAAGATATCATAAAAAAATCATCAATATAAATTCCATATTCATCTTTTATATACTCTAGTACTTCATCCTTATTATCATCTAATAAATCTGCTTTATTTATTACTCCCACTATTGGCTTTTTATACTCGCTTATTAAGTCTAGAGATTCAAATACATCTTCTTGACCTAAATGAGTTGAATCTAATACAAACAGTATTAAATCTGCATTTTTAATATAATTCAATGTAATTTGTTCATTTTTATCGGTTATACTTTTAAGTCCAGGTGTATCTACTATATTTATTTTTTTAAGAAATTCTTTATTTAATCTAACTTTAGAAATATAGTCTGTATTTTTTTCATATTCTTCTTTATAATAACCAACTTCAATTATATTTGATGTAGCTTCTAATACATCAACTTCACTAACTTTACATTCCATTAAAGCATTAAGCAAACTTGATTTTCCAGACTTAACCTCCCCTACTATAACAACTTTCAAAGGACTATTTTTATTATTTTCTAAGCTTTTAATATTATCTATAGCTTCATTTAACTGTCTTGAAACTAAATCCTTAAAAGGAATATTTGATCCTTCTTTTAATCTTTCTCTTATTGGAGATTGTAGCAATAATTCTTTTATTTCATAAATACATTGTTTTGCAAGTTCCAAAACTATCACCTCATTTTTATAAATATACTTTCTATGTTATTTAGAAATTCAATGTTCAATTTTACATTTTTATACTCTAAATAAGTATTTTCAAAGCTTTTTTCTTTAATTTCATTTATACTTTTCTTAATCATTTCTATCTTTTCATCTAGAATTATAATTATTTCTTTAGATAAGTTATTTAGATTTTTTGATACAATGTTTTTTATTAATGATTCATCATAAGATTGGTTATTTAAATTTTTTGAGGTAAGTTTATTTAATATATTTTCCATTTGATTTGTATTTTGATTCTGTGTTTTATAAAATTTATTAAAATCAAAGATTAAATACTTACTCTTTGAAAAATAAATTTCTGTATTTATTTTTTTTATATTAAAAGTTTTATTTAGATTGCTCTTTAGATATAAAAAGTTATATATTTGCTCTAATTTTAAGCTACAAATTTTCTCTAAGTCAATTATACTTTTATTTAAGTTATCTAAATCATATTTGCTTAAATAATGTTTATTTTTTAAATCCTCTAAATATGTTACTATATAGATTTTTAAATTTTTAGTTTTTTCTTCTAATTGAAACTCAACTTCATTATAAGTAGATACATCTTTGTATAAACATCTTTTGTAATCATTTATTTCTCTAATAATATTTTCTTTCATTATGTCTATATTTTTATACTTTGAAGATATTTGTTTTTCTTTTGCTACTTTAGAAAAATTATCATCAATACTTTTAAATACTGTATCTATATTACTTTTTTTTATTAGATTACTATCATTTTTAATTATTCCTTCTAGCCCTTCTCTTGCAGATATAAATACTATATCCTTAAATTTATTTTCATATAGCTCACAAGCTCTTTTTTTAACTTTACATACATTATCAGAATCTGTATTTCTTATTATATCCATTTTATTTATAACTACTATTTTATTCTTTTCTTCTGTCCCTAATTCATCCATTTCATTTATTTCCTCTATAATTTTATTACTCTCTCTTGATACTAAATTTTGTGCATCTACTAACCATATAACACCATCTGCTTTAACATAATAACTTTTCATTCTATTTACTGTATCTTTTATTAAATTTTGATTAAGACCTGGAGTATCTACTATAATAAATTCGTCAAGTATGCCACTTTTTTTTATAAAATATTTTATTTGTATTATTTTTGATTTATATAGATACTTTTCTTCTTGTTCTTTTTTATATTTTTTTAATATTTTTATATCTCTATTATTTAATGATTTATATTCATTAACCATTTTAGCTACTTTTCTTTTTGATTCTTTAAATTTACATTCCTCTTTTTTTAAAAGTTTATTACCTTCTTTTAAATTTTTAGTTACTGTTCTCTCATCTTCATAAGTTATTTGTAACTTTTCTAATTCTGATTTTATAAATAAATCTAACTTCCAAGTATTTGGTAAATCTCCAGTCTTTACTGTTTCTTGATTTAGTAATATATTTATTAATGTTGATTTACCATAATTTCCAGAACCCACTATAAATAATAAAAATGGAAATTTAAGTTCATTTATACTCTCTTTATTTTCTTTAATTTGTAAATTTATATTTTCTATCAACTTTATAGTTTTATTATTTAAAGATTTCTTATTATAAATATTGTTATAGTCTATAAGCTCTTTAATTTTTATAATATTATGTTCTATGCTGTCAATTAAATTTAGTAATTTTGAAAGTTCTTCTTCTCTACTTAAATACATTTTTATCCATCCTTTTCTCGGACATTTATATAGATCCTTCAATATAATATATTCACTTTTTAAACTTGAATACTAATTTTTATTAACTTAAATTATTTTCACAAAATTATGTCAATTTCATAATATAAAATAGAATAATTATTATACTAATATCTTTGTGAGGTGAATGTCATGAACTTTTTTTTATCACTTAATCCTGTCTTGCAAGGGTTACTTGCCACAATATTTACATGGTTAGTTACTGCATTAGGGGCTTCTTTAGTATTTTTATTTAAAGATGTTAAAAAAAGTATTTTAAATTTAATGTTAGGATTTGGAGCAGGTGTTATGATTGCTGCAAGCTTTTGGTCATTATTAAATCCTGCTATAGAACTTTGTGAGGAACTTGGGTTTAATTCCTGGTTTATCCCAGCAATAGGATTTGTTTTAGGCGGACTATTTATAGTATTATCTGATAAATTTTTAGATAGATTTAGTTTTAAAGATTTAACTACTATAAGCACTCGCCAAGCTAAAAGTTATAAGAAAAGTATTTTACTCGTTTTAGCTGTTACTCTTCATAATATCCCAGAAGGATTAGCTGTTGGTGTTGCATTTGGTGGAGCTGCACTTGGAGTTCCAGGATGTACTGTTATTAGTGCTATACTTCTTGCTGTTGGTATAGGTCTTCAAAATTTTCCTGAAGGAGCTGCTGTATCCCTACCTCTTAGAAGAGAAGGTTTTTCTCTTAAAAAGAGTTTCTTATATGGTCAAGCATCAGGATTGGTTGAACCAGTTGCCGGTGTATTAGGCGTTGTTATGGCTTTAACTATGAGAAGTATGCTTCCTGCTTTGCTGGCATTTTCAGCTGGTGCAATGGTTGGAGTTGTTTCTTCTGAACTTATCCCTGAAGCATGTATAGAAAATAAAAATCTTACTACTATTGGTGTTATCTTAGGATTTGTAATAATGATGATTTTGGATGTTGCCTTAGGCTAATATTTTTATAAAATTTTATTTTCGTGTATACGATTAAAAGACAGGTGTTATATTATATAAAATCTGTCTTTTAATTTTTTTGCTTGACTATATAGTTACTGTATACTTTATTATCTAATTAAATATATCAACGGAGGTAACTATGGAAAAATTATTTACTAAAAAATTTACATCTATGGAGTTTCTAAAGTTTGTTTCTCCTGCCATTATATCCATGGTATTTATATCTTTATATACTATAATAGATGGAATATTTGTTTCCAAATTAGTGGGATCAGATGCACTGGCTAGTATAAATATTATTTTACCTATAATAAACCTTATTTGTGGGTTTGGTATTATGATGGCAACGGGAGGAGGAGCTATAATATCTATAAAAATGGGTGAAGAAAATTATGAAGAAGCTAATAATTCTTTTTCATTTATACTACTTTTCTCTATAACTATGGGAGTTTTATTTACCATTGTTTCTATTTTCTTTGTAAAAAATATATCAATTGCACTTGGTGCTACAGATAAACTTTTACCATATGCTATAACTTACGGTAAAGTAATGATTATCTCTGCTCCATTTTTTATTGCTAAGTTTTTATTTGAATATTTTACTAGAACTGATGGAAATTCTAACTTTAGCTTATTTTTATCGATAGTAGGAGGTATTACTAATATAATTTTAGATTATGTTTTTATAAAAATCTTTAATATGGGTATTTTAGGAGCAGCACTTGCTACTTTAGCGGGTATTTTAGTTTCTTGCTTAATTGGATTTATATACTTTTTATCAGGTAAATCAACTTTAAAACTAAAAATTCCTAAATTTAATTTTAGACTTATATTAAATACCATGATTAATGGATCTTCTGAGATGGTCACAGAATTATCTACAGGTATTACAACTTTTTTATTTAATATAGTTGCCTTAAAATTGGCTGGAGAAAATGGACTTGCTGCCCTTACTATAGTTTTATATGCTCATTTTTTAATGACTTCAATTTACTTAGGTTTTTCTGCAGGAGTTTCTCCATTAATTAGCTATAATTTTGGTGCAAATAATAGCAATAAATTAAAAGAGATCTTTAAATACTCTCTAAAATTTATATTTGTATCTTCTATATTGGTATTTGTAGCAACGTTAGTTTTTGCACCAATTATAGTTGGAGTATTTGTAAATCCTTTAGATGAAGTATTTGACTTAGCTCTTAAGGGATTAAAAATTTTTGCATTTGCATTTTTATTTGTTGGTGTAAATATATTTGCTTCAGGATTTTTCACAGCATTTCATAATGGAAGAGTTTCAGCTGTTATATCTTTTAGTAGAGCCTTTGTATTTATAATCATTGGTATACTTATATTACCACCAGTATTAAAATTAGATGGAATGTGGCTTACAGTTCCTTTTGCTGAACTTATAACAGTTTTTTTATCTATAATATATATAAAAAGATATAGAACTAAGTATAAGTATTAATTATTTATATAAAAAAGAGTGTAGAATTTATCTACACTCTTTTTTGTTTTTGTACTTTAAATAGCTTAAATATTATATTAAGTCATGTGCATATTCTTTTATAGGTGCATTTTTAAGAAGTAAAATTCCTATAATAAAGTTTAATATTGTTAAAGAAATTGTTGTTATATTATTACCAATTAGATACAGTAGCGTCTGTATTAAATTAGGTGTAACAATTTCATAGTTATTAACTACCTTGCCTATTAAAAATAGTGCTATACATAAAGGAATCCCTATAAATATTATAATTGATGTTGATTTTTTAAGTCTATATATTAATGCTCCTAACATAAACCCTAGTGAACCAATTTTCATTATACTAAGAAATGTGTTTAATATACTTCCTATATAATCTATGTCATATTGATAAAAAATTCCAAAAGAGATTCCTGTACCAAGTTTTTCTAGTAATGATTGTATTTCATTAATAGAAATTCCTAAGTTAGTATAAACATATGCATTATAATCCGTGTTATATTCTAATACGAATTTTGCTACTAAATCAGCGCATACACTAAATATAGAAAGTATTATTCCAACGATTATTATAGATAAAATACTATATTTTAAATAATCTTTTCTATTTGCCTTTATTGACATTGCTCCATTAAACTCTTTATATGATAACGCTACTCCATATATAATTATTGTAATAATCGCTGCCATATTAGAGTTATTAACAAATACTATATTTCCATCTACTAAATTATCTAAATATGAAGAGGTTTTAATCATTGTAAATAATTCAGTAAACGTATTAAAAGTAATTAATGTGAATGTAAGTAATAATATAAATGTACTATTTCTTTTTATAATATTATAATATGGACTTATCTTTTTCATATTTAAATCCCCCTTTTTTAGTAGTATTTATAAATAACTCTTGAACACTCATATGTTCTACATTTATATCTAGTTTGTTTATTAAATCCAAGTCTCTATCACATATATCCCCATAGTAATAGTAAACTAATGTGCTTCCAAATTTTTTATGTATTTTTTTATTATTTAAGCATTCTAATTTTGATAAATCTTCTTTTTTACCTGTTATGTAATAAGATTTCTCTTTTATATTTTCTATATTATCATTTATTACTATTTTACCTTTATCTAATAAAATTACATTTTCTAAAACATTATCAATTTCATCTATTAGATGTGTAGATATTATTATAGTTCTTGGATTTTTTATATAATTACCCAATAATATATTATAAAATTCTTCTCTATTTACTGCATCAAGACCTATTGTTGGTTCATCAAATATAGTTATTGGTGCATTTGTACATAATCCTATAATATTTGATACTAGACTTTTCATTCCTCTTGATAAATGCTGATATCTTTTTTTAGTATTTATATTAAAATAATCACATAATTGCTTTTCTAACTCTTTATCATAGTTGTGATAAAAGTAAGAATACATTTTAAATATATTTTTTACTTTAATCTCAGTATTATAAAATTCTTTTTCTCTTACTATACAAATATTATCTAATACTTCTACGTTATCCTTAATATTTATTCCTAATATTTCTATATATCCAGATTTACTTAAAAGTTGATTAGCAATTATATTTAATAAAGTAGTTTTCCCCGACCCATTTTTACCTAATAAACCATATATTTTATTTTTTTCAAAGTTTATTGATACATTATCTAATACAAGCTGTTCTTTAAAACTATGTGATAAATCTGTAATTTTAATTGCATCCCCCACTTAATTCATCTCCTCACAATTTTTTATCATATCTAATAATTCATCTTCGCTTATTTCTAATTTCTTAGCTTCTTGCAATAAATTTTTTATAAATGAATTTTTAAATTGTTCTTTTCTCGATTTTTTTATAATCTGTTTTGCACCTTCATATACAAACATACCTATACCTCGCTTTTTATATAAAACTTTTTTAGCAACTAATATATTTATACCCTTTAATACAGTAGCTGGATTTATATTATATAACTTTGATAGCTCTGTAGTTGATGGAATCTGTTCATTTTCTTTAATATCATCAGTTAATATAGCATCTTCTATAGTCTTATATATTTGAATAAATATAGGTTCATCATCATTTAGTATAAGTTTCATATGAACCTCCTTATTAATTTCTGTTAATATGTTAATTACTTAAGTAACTAACTATAATACAATGATATATATTATTTTATAGTATGTCAAAATATTTTTTAATTTTCTTAAAAAAATATTTAAAAACTTATATTTCTGGGTAATAATTATTATTATTATATAAATACAAAAGGAGAATATTTATGAGTTTTGAAAAAATGAATAATGTTGAAATAGATAATGAAACAAGAAGCTTTGTTATTTTATATAACTTTAATACTAAAGAAGCTAGTATGATAAAAAATATATGTAATATGTTTGGAATAAGAGATCTGGTTATACTTTCACCTAAAAATGCTAATTCTACAATACGAAATATAATTGATAATAATATAGACATCACATGTGAAAGTGGTATAAATCAAAAGGCTATGGTTTTTAATAATGTAGTTCATATGAAAGTTAGTGCTTTTATAGATAGCCTTAAGAAGTTTAGAATTAATAGACCTCTTATCGCTGTTACTACAGAAGGAAATATTGATTGGAGCTTAGACACTTTAATTTCTCATTTACTAGAAGAAAGAATTGCTATGAAATCTGGGAAAACAGTAAAACACTAAACTTAAAATTATATAAAGGGGTGTAAATTCAGATTTTCCTTTAATAAAAAAAGTGAGAGTAAATTTTAAATTTACTCCCACTTTTTTAATATATTAACCATAAATTTTTTTATATCTAAATCGTATATATCCTTTAATTTTTCTTCATTAAGTACTTTTGATGGCTTCCCATAAGATACAACTTCTCCATTATTTAATAACAAAACATTATCTGCTGTATATTGAACTAAATTCAAATCGTGTAATACACCTACAGCAATTTTATTATTTGCTTTGGTCCAATCTTTTAAATGCTCTAAGAGCTCTATTTGGTACTTTAAATCAAGATGATTAGTAGGTTCATCTAATAATATCACATCTGGATTTTGTGCAAATGTTCTTGCTAAAAATACTCTTTGAAGTTGTCCTCCTGATAATTCACTTATCATTTTATCTTTAGAATCTAAAAGACCTACTTTTTCTATGCTGTCTAGTATTATTTCTTTATCTTTTTTACCTAGATGATAAAATGCACCTTTAGAGTATGCATATCTTCCAAGAGATACTGTTTCATATACTGTATACGGAAAATGTATTTGTGAAATTTGGCTCATTAATCCAACTTTCATAGCCAATTCTTTTCTATTTAATGAAGATACTTCCTTAGAATCTACTTTTATACTACCTCTATAGTTAATTATATTAGCTATAGATTTTAAAAGAGTACTTTTTCCACAACCATTTGGACCTACTATACATAGATTTTCTCCTCTATTTACAGTAAAGCTTACATCTTTTACTATATCTATATCTTCATATCCACTATAAATATCTTTTATTTCTAACATAAAACTCACCTAGCTTTTTTTAAAGTATACCCATGCAAAGAACGGTGCTCCAAATATAGCAGTTATAGCTCCTACTGGTAACTCTGATGGAGAAACTATAGTTCTTGCTATAAGGTCTGTTATTACCATTAAACAACCACCAAATACAAATGACATCGGCACAACATATTTATGATTTGATCCAAATATTTTTCTTACTACATGAGGTGCTATTAAATCTACAAATCCTATAGTCCCACTTAAAGAAACAGCTCCTCCTGTAAGTACTGTTGAATAAATGAATAATTTCTTTTTTACTTTCTCAGTATCAACTCCAACTGACTTTGCTTGTTCTTCTCCAAAAGTGAGTATATCCATTTCTCTAGTATATTTAAGAACCCCAAACATACCTATTATAAAAAATGGCATTATCAGACCTACATAAGACCATCCCTTCATAGCAAAGCTTCCCATTTGCCAAAGAGATATGCTTTTTAAGTCATTAGAAAATAATGCAGTTAAAGTTGTAAGTAATGCATTTACAAATAAAGATAGTACCATACCACAAAGTATTATCGTATTGTTTGACATTGTCTTATCTATTTTTGATGAAAATTTAATTACCGAATAAACAGTTCCAAGTCCAAATAAAAATCCTATTATAGGAAGTGTATAAGCTCCTAATAATGGAACAGAAATACCACTAACTATTATAAGCCCTGCTCCTAAAGATGCACCTGAAGATACACCTAGTGTATAAGGTGATGCCAATTGGTTTTTTAGTATAGATTGAACTACTGCACCACTAGATGCTAGGCAGCCTCCTACTATAAATGCTAGTAGTACTCTTGGTAATCTAAGCTTCCAAACTATTGAAATATTTTTAGGGTCTATTCCTTCTCTCAATGGTATATTGAATAATTTATTACTAATTACTGATATTGTATCTAAAATATTAATATTAGAACTTCCTATAGAAGTTCCAATACCAATAATTATAAATACTATTATTATGCTTAGTAATACTTTTTTCTTATTTTTCATATTTCTCTGGATAAATCGCTTTAGCCATTTGATTTAAAGCTAATATTATTTTGTGAGATGGACGAGAAGCTGAATTTTTGTCTATTTGGTAAATCTTATTTTCTTTTACTGCTGTTATATTTTCAAAACCATCACGTTTTTTTATTTCATCAATAGGATTTTCTATGTAATCTACATTTGTTAATATTACGTCTGGATTTTTATCTATCACAGCTTCAGCGCTTGGTGATATCCATCCATTTTCATCTTTGAATACATTTTCAGCGCCAATTATTTCTATCATTTGATTTAAAAATGTTGAATTTCCAAACGTAAATAGGCTTGGAGCTGGTGATATCTCAAAGTAAACCTTTTTCTTATCATTTATAGTTTTTCCTATTTTTGAGATTTCATCTATTTGAGATTTCATATCTGATATTAAGGTTTGTCCTTTATCTTGCACTCCTAATATATCAGATATAAATTCTATATCTTTATATATTCCTTCTATACTATCACTGCTTGGTATGTAAACAACTGGAATTCCTGACTCACTTATAACTTTAAATGGATCTTCACTTGAGCCTGTCTTATTGTGACCAGATGCTATTATTATGTCTGGTTCTAACCCTATTATTGTTTCTGCATCTGGACTTGAAAAATCTATTTTTGTTAAATCCTTATTAACACCTTTAACATCACTTGAATATTTATCTATTGCAACTAACTTATCACTCAATCCAAGATCTACTATTACTTCTGTATTTGATGGTGCTGTTGAAATTATTTTCTCTATTTTTTTAGGTATATTTACCTTTGTTCCTTCTCTGTCTGTAACTTCTTTTTTATTATCAGTGCTACATCCAACCATAATAAACATCATAAATACCATTAAAATTGATAAAAACCTTTTTTTCATTTGCTCTCTCCTTAACTTCTAACTATCTTACTTATAGTTTCTACTTATAAATTCTGTTTCTTCTAAACCATTATTTTTATTAAACTTAAGTGCTAGTACAAAGAAATATCCTGAAAAAAGATTTGTGAAATCAAATAACAAATCATCTACCTCATTTCCTTGTTCTTGATATCTACTTAATAGCCTAACTAATGATTTACATTTACTTCTTATAACATGGCAATATCCTGCTTGGGTGCATCCTTGTGGAAGTACAAATTTGTTAAATCTGTCTTTTACTTCGTCTTGAATTTCTAAAAATCGTTTCTCTAGCCATATTAATTCTTCTTGTGTAACTGCAGTCTTTGTTCTTATTGATGGATTTATATGATACATCAATTCATTTATTTTACTAAGTTCATCTTTCATATCATAATCTGTTATAAATGACCTTAAAAGACCTATCATACTTGAAATTTCATCTGTTAAAATCTCAAAATAACATCTTAAATCTAAAGACTTGTCATATAAGAAAGGGTATGCTAAATATTTGCTCATTTTATTCCTCCTTTCTCAATTTAAATTAAGTAAGATGCTAAATATATTAAGTTTTTATTATTATATTTGCATCTAACACCTTACCCTCAGCAGATATTAGTATATATTAGGCAGTTCTCCCGACTTAACTTCATCCTACGATCTAGCCTTCCCGAATAATTCAGTGGCATTTAAGATTTCGTCCCTATCACGGTTACTGGGGTAGTTTGGAAATCTCATCCAATTCTCTTTTAAGTAATACACCTAATACTTTATATAATTATTTTATAAGACCTACTAGCTTAATACAAGCAATAAGTTTTCTAATAATAATATCTATCAATATAATTATTTATTTTTAT
>NZ_JAFFPK010000096.1 GCF_017590215.1 Clostridium sp. CCUG 7971 | reverse complement strand
ACTATTAGCCTTTTATTATTATACTGTAATTATATAAACGATAATACCAACTAATATAGCCGGAATTGTTGTTATTATGCTCGCCCAAAGTGCTGATTTTTTATCTAATGCTATAATAGGAAATAACGCATCTCCATCCTGAGATATAGAGTTTGCAATTACAGCACCTAATGGTAGGTTCCCTTTTAAATAAAAAGACATAAGCAGTATTTGAACTCCGCATCCTGGTATTAATCCAAGTAATGCACCTATAAATACACTTCCTATTCCTGTATATAAAACAAGATTAGCAATGTATTCTTCTCCGCCTACTAACATTACTACAAAATCATATCCAAGATATGCTATAAATATCCATGTGATTATAAATGATATCTCAGCTACGCCATTTATTAATATATTTTTAAGTGATGATCTATCATCTTTATCTATATTATAGTTATTAGATACAACTTTAAAACACATAGTATAAATTATAGATGATAATATACCTAATACTGCTAAAACCTCTTCAAGCTCATGGATAGAATGTATAATTTCATTTTCAATTCCTGAATGGGCTATAGTCATAAATGCAAACCCTACTAAAAGAATTAATAGATATATCTTATATCCCACTTTATGAGTCATTAGATATGCAAATTTATATATTTTACTATTTTGATTCTTAACATTTTCTCGATTATTAGATAAACCATGATTACAAGCACACGAAGTCCCTCTAGTTAATGGTGATACTTGTTTTTTTCTAAGATTTAATTTGATTTCAAGATTAAATATATCAACTATATATCCTGTTAAAATTCCTGTAATTAACCCAACTATAGTTACTATTAAATAAACTTTAAAATTCGCTGAAATTAATATAAATGCCGCATCTCCCATACTTGCTATCAAACTTGCTACTATAGCTCCAAAACTAAGTTTTCCTTGTATGTATAATGGAATTATAGCTAAACTACCACCACAACCTGGTATAGCCCCTATTAGTGCTCCGATTAATGGCTGTAACTTTTTATTTTTAGTTATGATATATGTAAAGTTTTCATTAGTTTTATAATTTATATATCCAAATAATACTATAAAAAAACCAATCATAGATCCGACGTGTAAAAATGCTTCTTCAGCTGATGACATAAATATCTCCATGACTTAACCTCCTTTTTGTTACTCAATAATTATATTTGATAATCATTATCAATGTCAATACATTTTTAAAAATAAATTTATTCCTAACTGATTTATAGCATAAATAACTTAATTATATACCTTATTTTAGATTATGAACTATAAACTTGTATATATTCTTACTTAGTATTTTTTATGTAAATACAGCATATAAAAAGTATGCACCTATAGGCGCATACTTTTATATAGACTCTATAAAACTTACAACATCTTCGATTATCCAATTTGGAGTAGACGCTCCTGCTGTAATACCTATATTTTTAAATTCTTCTAACATTCCTTTACTTAAGTCCTCTTTAGTTTCTATTGCAAAGGTCGGAACAACTTCTTTACATATATTAACTAGCTTTTGAGTATTAGAACTATGCTTACCTCCTATAACTATCATACAATTTACCTCTTTAGATAGTTCCTTTGCTGCTTCTTGTCTAACCTTAGTTGCTGAACATATTGTATTATTAAATAATACGCCTTCAATCTCTTTTGAAAGTATATCTATTATTTGTTTATATAAATCTAAATTTATAGTTGTTTGTGCCACTACACAGTATTGTTTAGATTTATCAAAAGTCATTTTATTTAACTCTTCTAGGTTTTTTATGACTATTGCAGAATTTTCGCACCATCCATTTATTCCAATAACTTCTGGATGATTTCTATCACCTATAACAATGATATTATATCCCTTCTTATAGTATTTTTTTACTATTTTATGTATTTTAGTAACAAAAGGACAAGTAGTATCAATTATATTTATTCCTCTATCTTTTGATTCATTGTAAACTGATTCAGATACTCCATGAGATCTAATTATCATATTATTATTAAGTGGAACATCGTTTATATCATTAATAGTTTTAAGTCCTTTTTCTTCATATCTTTCAACTGCTTGTTTATTATGAATAAGAGGTCCTAGCGCGTATATTCCATCTTCACTTTTTTCAAGTTCATCCCAGGCCATTTTCATTGCTCTTTTGACTCCAAAGCAAAATCCTGCCTCTTTAGCTATTTTAACATTCATATTTATATCTCCCTAGTTATAACTTATTATATATTAAACTTAGAATTTGGTTTTATTAATTATTTTGAATGTATATAGTAATTTTCTTTTATTACTTCTAACACATTTTGTGCTAATCTTTCATTGTCTTCTGTAGTAAGTTTTTGTTTATAGTAATCATCAAAAGATATAGGCTTATCTATATATATAGTTACTCTATTAAATATCTTATAATTAGATATTATAGATATCGGAACAACACTTGCCTTACCTTTTATAGCAAATACAGATAGACCTGCTTTAGCTTCTCCAAATCCTGCTTCTTTGATTCGTGTTCCCTCTGGGAATATACCTAATACATACCCATCTTTAATAGACCTTAAAATATTTTTTATTGTAGATACATCTGGCTTTTCTCTATTTATTGGTATGACATTTAATTTTTTTAATATAAATCCAAGTGGTTTAATCTCAAAAAGTTCCTTTTTAGCAATTGCTGCTACTTCTCTATTTCTTATTGATGCAGCTAAAAATATGGGGTCAAGATTAGATTTATGATTAGCTGCTATAATTATATTACCTTCATCTGGAATATTTTCTTCTCCAATTACTTCGTATTTAAAAAATACTTTAGAAAAACATCTAAAAATATTTATTGCAAATTTATAAAAACTCAAAATTTATCTCCCTCTTCTATTAAACATTTATTTTAGAAAGAACAGAATCTACTACATCATTTATACTCTTTCCAGTTGTATCTATTTCTATTGCGTCTTCTGCTTTAACTAGTGGTGCAAATTCTCTATTTGAATCTATCTCATCTCTTCTTATTATATCTTCTATTATTTCGTCTAAAGTTATATCATATCCTTTTTTTATTAACTCTATATGACGTCTTTTTCCTCTTTCTTCTGGTGTTGCTACTAGGAAAAATTTGTAATCTGCATCAGGGAATACATATGAACCTATATCTCTTCCATCTAATATTACAGAGCTTCTCTTTCCTATTTCTCTTTGAACGTCAACCATTAAGTATCTAACTTCTTTAATTTTAGCTACATTAGATACATTATTACTAACTTCAATAGTTCTTATTTCATCAGTCAGTATTTGTCCATCTAAATATATATTATTATCTTTAAAATCTATTTCTGTATCTTTAGCTATCTTTGTTACTTCATCTTCATTATTTATATCTATATTTTCTTCAAGACATTTATATGTTATTGCTCTGTACATAGCTCCTGTGTCTATGTAATTTATATTTAACTTTTCTGCTATTATCTTTGCTATTGTACTTTTGCCTGCTCCTGCTGGCCCATCTACTGCTATTACTAAATTGCTCATTTTGATCTCTCCTATTTCTTTTAAGAAGTGATATAAACTAATCAGTTATATCACTTCTTAAATCTTTTGCTTTATTTAAATATATATGCTTTATATCTCTTTTAGATTTATTACTATTTATATGCATTAATATCCTAATACACATAGGCAAACTTCCTACTATATATTTTTCTTCAAAGTTAAGAAGAGGTATATCTGTAATATTTAATAATTCTCTTACTGCTACTGCAGGATATACCTTATCTAAGTCTCTTGTCATTGTAAAGCACATACTTATTATATCCTCTACATCTAATTCATTTTTTCTATAATTCTTTCCACTAAAATTGCGCTTTGTTTTAAAATTTGTTCTTTATTATTAGCCTCTACTGTTGTAGCTCCTCTTATTGCTAATACTTTCATATAATCACCTACACACTTATTCCAGCAAGATACCCCGTAGAAAATGCTATTTGTAAATTATATCCACCCGTTTGTGCATCTACATCTATTACTTCCCCTGTAAAGAATAGATTTTTTATTAATTTAGACTCCATTGTTGAAGAATTTATTTCTTTAACACTTACACCTCCACTTGTAACCTGAGCAACTTTTATGCCTTTTGTTCCATTACATGTAAGTGTCATACTTTTTATATATTCTATTATCTTTTGTTCATCAGCTTTATTTAATTCATTAGCTTTTTTATCTGATAAATTAAGTAAACCTAATATCTCTTTTAAAAAGTTTTGTGGCAATATTGATTTTAAGTTATTTAATATATTTTTATTAGGATTTTCCCTTATGATATTAGATATTTCATCAATACCCATATTAGGTAAAAAATCTATATTTATTTGAAGTTCACCATTTTCTAGTGCCTTATTTATATAAGATGATGTTATTAGAACACAAGGTCCGCTAAGCCCAAAGTGTGTAAATATCATATCGCCTATGATTGATATTTTTTTCTTTTTAATCTTGCATGAAATTTCAACTTTTTGCATAGATACCCCTTGTAAATTTTTAATCCATCCTTCTTTTATAGTAAGTGGAGATAGTGCTGGATATATTTTATTAATAGTATGATTATATTTTTTTAATATATCATACATCATACCATCAGAACCTGTGTGAGAATGACTTTTACCTCCAGTTGAAATAATTACCTTATCACAATAAAATTTATCTCCATTTTCTAAAACTACACCATATATAGTATCTTCTTTTACTATAAGATCTGTAACTTTCTTATTATAAAGTATTTTTACTTTATTTTTAATTAAATCGTTTTTGAATGTTTCTATTACTTCGACTGATTTATCTGATTTTGTATATACTTTATGATCATTAAAATTTTCCACCTTATACTCTAAATTATTAGATTTAAAATAGTCTAATAAATCTCTATTAGTAAAAGTATAGAAACTACTATATAAAAACTTTTTATTAGTTACTATTTTATCGAAAAAATCTTCTATATCCCTATTATTTGTGATATTACATCTTCCTCCTCCAGTAACTAAAAGCTTTTTCCTAGCTCCTCATTTCTCTCTATTAATGTAACATTGTGATTTTGTTTTGAAGCTGTAAGTGCTGCCATCATACCTGATGATCCACCTCCAACTACTATTACATTTGACATAAGCTTACTCCTACTCTAGTGCTGAATTATTTATTTTTTCATTATTTTTTATATGGCCAGTATCATTCATTTTTATTATAACAGGACCATAATCTCTAAATTCAACTATATTTAGTGCCGTATTATCTTGTTTTATTCTATATATGTTTTCCATAGAAGATCCTAAAAATGATAAAAGCATTGTTCTTACTGTAACGGAATGACTTACAAGTAATATATGTTTATTATCATACTTTTCATTTATTTTTTTTATAAAATTATCAGTTCTCTCTTTTATTATATGTAAAGTTTCTCCACCTTCTATATCTACTAAATGAGGTTGATTTCTCCATATGTCATAAGTAATTGAATGATTTTTTTTAATTTCTTCTATTAAAAGGCCTTCCCAAACACCAAATCCCATTTCTCTAAGTGCTGGTGTCTGATTAACCTTAATTCCTAATTTATCTCCAACTATTTGAGCCGTTTGTACAGCTCTTCCTAAATCACTGCTATATATATAATCTATTGGATAGTTAATCATAGCTTCTGATAATTCTTTTGCTTGTTCTTCACCTTTTTTTGTTAAATCTGAATTTCCATGACCTTGAGTTTTACCTAATATATTCCAATTAGTTTGTCCATGTCTTACTATATAAAATGTATTTGCCATAATGTCCTCCTAAATACTATGTATTTATTTTTTACGCTTATCAAAATTTTATTATATCATAATTTCTTAATATAAAATAGTTATACAGGGTAGTTTCCCTATATTTAATTATATCAAAAAACTACTAGACTATTATGTTCTAGTAGTTTTTAGTTAATTCTTATTATTTTGCATCTGGAGTATATATAGTTTTTTCATTTCCATCATATATTATCAATAAGTTTGCTTTAATATAACCTTTTTATTAACATATTACTATATGTTTTAACTTTGTACCTCACTATCAATTAACTGTAAGTTATATTGTTTGATTAAATTTATCAACATATCTGCATACGTTAATTCACCTTTTTCGTTAGCTACAGTACTATATCCGGCATTTTCTAAAGCTTGTGCTTGATATATATATGTGTTAGCATTAAATACACCATTAGCTTTATATCTTTTATTTTCTGATAAAAATTTTGCGTGATCTGCTATAGATTTCTTTTTATCATTATATTTTCGAAACTTATCATTTATAGTAGTATCTACATGCTCTTTAGTTTCTAAAGTTACATACTCTCCATTCCAGTATTTATCTGCCTTTATACCAAATAAATTATTAAAGTCTTTTGATAATTTTGATTTCCCCCAACTTGATTCAAGTATTGCTTGAGCTATTGTTATTGATGGTAGTATTTTATAAACTTTATAATTGTCTATAGCATCTTGTTTTATATCATTTATAAATTTAATATTATCAGAATTTGGATTTAAGCTAGATGGTTTTACACCATAGTTTACTAAATCATTTATATAATCATTTACTCTAGATTTTTCTTTATTGTTAAATTCTAAACCATCTAAAACATTTTCTAATTTTTTTAACTTATAACTACCGTTTTTTTCTTCTATAAACAACTGTGATACTTTTTCTATATCAGAGTTACTTACATTTTTAAAATTATTATCATTTATTACACCTATTATAGACGCAACATATTTCCAGTTTACTTGTATTTTATTATCACTAACTTTGTCAACACAATCTATGTATTTAAATACATCTATATTGTTTTTATCTATTTCCTTTAAAGAAAAATATTTTAAGCCCCCAGCTATTACCATAATTAATAATATTATTATAGGTATAATTTTTTTTATTTTCATAATATATTCCTCCTGCATATGTTTATTATACCTATAATTTACTACATTTTTGTTACAAGTTTATTACAATTTATTCATTTTTCGACATTTTAAATAACGTATAGTAGACATTTTATTAATACTAATTTGCTAAATTACTTATTCCTTTTATTTTTTCAACTAAAACATCATATTTAGATTGTAGTTGCTTATAGTTTTGCTCCGAATTCGAGATAGTTTCCTTTAATTTTGCTCCATGACCTTCTAATTCTGAAACTTTATTTTCTAATGTTGTAATTGTTTCTTTTAACTTCGATATATTTCCTTCTGATTCTTTGTTTAATTTTTCATTTTCTTTGCTTTGATTAGTTAATTCAGAAATTTTTGCATTTAAATTTGTATTCTTTCTTAACACTGTATTATATCTATCATAATTAAATAGTGCAAATCCACTTGATACAACAGTAGTTATTACTAATACTATTATAATAGCTATTATTTTTTTATTCATATTTACCTCCAAATATATAACATTATATACTAAATAATACCATATTTTTTATTTTTATGGCATTTAATATTTATAAAATAAAAAAGCCTAGATATAATACCTAGACTTTTACTAATCTCTATATTTTTAAATAATTCCTTAAAATCTGTGCTTCCACAAATTGTCCTTTATTATTTAATTTGTCGGCTTTAAAAAAGCTTACCATCCATTCATCACAGGTGTTATACACAATGCCAATATTACTTATATCATCATCTGCTTTATTTTTTATTTTTTTAAAAGCATATATAGTATTTTTTGATGCTTCTTCTAAATTAAAATCATATATGTTGTCTATCGTATATACTTTTGGAGATTCTGAACTTTTTGAAGATATCGATTCTAATACTTTATGTACACCCTCCACCAATTTCTGATCAGCCTTTTTATGTTTAATTTTATGTTTTTTGTCGTCTATATAGTTTTCTAATCTTTGAGACGTTACAACTTCACCCTTATCTGTAAATACAGGATTAAAAAATAATACCTTAATATCTCCTCTTTTTGTAGGCTTTCCTATTATCATACCATCATCACATACAAATAGCCCATATGTAGGCAACTTAATATCATCTTTATACTTTTTAATTTCATCAGATAGTAAATCTCTTGCTTGAATAAGATCATTTTTTAATAATTGTATAGATTCTTTATTTAAATTACAAATTTCTTTTTTACATAAATATGAAGCACCTTCTTTTCTGCACTGCTTTATTTTTTTATTATTTCTAAACATTAAATCATCCCTTCCAATATTTAGCATAATAATCTAATTATTATTGATTTAATATTATGATTTTTATTAGATAATAATTCATGTACTTAATAAAATTTCTTATTTTTAATTTTATAAAATATAAAAGCCTGAGTTAAACTCAGGCTTTTATTAGAAATAAAGTATTTTAAATACTTTGGTTAATTCTAGCATATTTATTATCATTAATTTTATTTTCTTGTTGATTGTCTTTACCTTTACCAAATAATAATATTACTTGAATCATTGTAAATACAAGAGATGTTTTTCTCTTATATGCCATATATCGTCCATCCCAAGAATCACAATATTTTTCTTTAAATTTCTTTAACCCTTGGAAAGAATAAAACCTTTGACCATGTGCATATACTTGAGCTGCTATTTTTTCACTTAAGAATGAGTATTTTGATACACCTACATTAGATAATGGAGCTAATCCCATATTAAATTTAGAATATCCATTTTCTCTTCCCCATTGGAATAAATTTACAAATATAAAGTCCATTACTCCGTTGCATGTACTTTCTGAAAAACGCATTAAATCTATAGATAAAGTTGTACGATTATCATACATAGGCATTAAATTAGCAAATCCTTGTATATTATTATCTTTATCTTTTATTATAGCTATTGGTTCACGGTTTAAATATTCTTCATCAAAGAATCCTACAGAGAATCCTTTTTCTTTTCTATCCCCTAACCATTCATCTGATATGGCTTTTATATCTTTTATAAATTCTTCACTAAATGGTGGATATATTATATCAAAAGTATATCCTTCTTTCTCAACTCTTGACAGTGCATTTCTTACACTTTTCATTTTTCTACCTTCTAATGTGAACTTATTTAAATCTACTCCCGCATCTTCCCCTAGCTTCATAAATTCATACCCTGTTTCATGTAAGTAAGGTATCATAGTTTCGTCTATAGAACAGAATACTGGTGTATAACCATATCTATCACATAACTCATAAAATGTTTGTATTGTTTCAAAAAAGCTTTCTTTATTTCCTATTGGGTTACCTAATACTACAACTTTATTTGCATATATTTGATATTGTATTAAAACATCTGTACTATCATTTACATATATATATTTATCATTTAAATATATATAATGTGTAAGTTGCGCTCCATTATAAGTATCAAGTATATAATCTAATTTATCTTCACACTCGCCTAGCGTTAATTTAGGAAAGTTCTTAGATTTATTTGTATAATATAAAATACCCATAAATATTAGTGAGATTACAAATCCAGTAATACTTATCATTATCATTTTATAAACACGTGGGCTTGCATGTTGTATATCTATATTTAATAGAGGTATTTTTTTTATTTTACCAGATATATTTGCATACGCTATAAATAAATAAAATGCTTGGAAAAATAATAAGGCTAATGTGTCTTTTATAACTTTACCCCATCTTAATATAAATCCTTCTCTATAAAATTGTCTTTTGCTACATTTAAGAATAACACCTACAGTTATTAAGTATAGAGTTTCTTCATAATCAAATCCTTTTATTAGTGCAAATATACTTCCAAGTAAAACTAATACCATTGTTATATTATATACCTTCTTAGATTTATAAGTTATTAAACTAGATATGGTAATTAATAAAAAACCAATTATAATCGCTATGTCTCCTGACATATGCATTATTTTAAAGTTGAATACTTTATTTATAATGTGTATTCTTTCAATAGTACTTGGCATAGCTTCTGATACTAATAATACTACCCCTGATGATAAAACTAAAAGTCTTAATCCAAAATGAGCTACTGTAGATAAAGATTCTGATACGATACTTCTTATTCTTCCGTCTACTTTATTCCATAATTCTGATAAGTATAATATAGCTCCTATGCTTACAGGAATTATGTAATAACTTATTCTATATAAAAACACTGCTAACAATACTTTTTCTGATGAAACTCCTAAACCTTCTAATCCAACTAATAAAGTTAAATCAAATGTTCCTACTCCTCCTGGTGACATACTTAAAATAGCTACTACTATTGCAGCTACAAATATAGGGAAAAATTTCATAAAAGGTATTGGTTCACCTAATATAAGTATTATCGAATAGATTAATATTATTGTAGTTACCCATTCTGATAATGATATTCCTATTATTTTAAAACTATCAATAACATCTCTTTTATCATCATCATTTCCTTTTATATAGCTTCTTATTAGATATATAGACAAAACAGGTAAGTAACACCCAATTAACATAGTTAAAACTTTTACTAAACTTAACTCTTTAAATTCTAATAAATTAGATATAACATAAAGAAAACATATCATTGAGAATCCTGATAAATTAAGTGCTACTACCTTAGAAATTTCTTTTACTAATAATTTATTATCTTTTACATGATCTTTATAAAAATAGCTTTTTAAAGCAAGTGCAGATGTTCCACCAAATCCAACTATACTTGATACAGAACTTGCTATAAAAGAAAATTTATATAATCTTTTATTATCCAAGTTTATTCCTACTCTTTTTTTAAGTACAAAGTCATAAAAACTAAGTGGTAAAAATGATATCATTCCTAATGCTATAATTATTAATACATTGCCAATAGATAATTTATCAGCATACATTACAAAAGTGTCCATATTAAAATCTGTTACTATATTTTTAAATTCCTTAAATACTATAAATAAAATAGCTACAACAAAGGCTATTTTTAAATACAGTAAAGTCTTTTTACTATTAAATTTTTTCATATCAACCGCTCCTAAATCATAATCTTGTCATTTCACATTAAAATTGTATCATATAAGGTTTCTTAAATTCCTTTCATAAACCTTAACATTTTAATATTAACATAAAATTTTTTATAATTTCCCTTTCTTACTTTATTGTTATATTTATATATTCTTATGTATTGATATTAGCATCTAAATAACATAACTGTAAGGAAATAAAATATTTTATAATATTCATATAAGTTAATATTAACATTAAAAACTTAAAGATTTCTTAATATAAATCTAAAGATTTTCTAAAGATTTTTATTAAGAAATAAAATCTTTATATAAATGTAGACATTTTTTATTGAGCAATTAGTTTTAAATTAAGTAGAAATTAATTTATATATCAAAATTTTACGCATTTTTAATATTTTAAAATCATAAATTTTATAAATACATATAGTTAGTTGGTGATAAATTGAGATTACTAAGAACTTATAGGAAACCTATAAAATTAGAGTTATTTACAAGCTTGCTTTTAATACTATCTACAATACTAGCACTTGTAATGTACAATAGTCCATTAAAATTATTGTATAAAGATATTTTTGAAAATACTTATTTGTTTAAAGGATTTTCACTACATATGTTTATAAATGATTTTTTAATGGCTATTTTCTTTTTGGTTGCAGGACTTGAAATAAAACATGAAATACTACATGGTAGCTTATCTTCTTTCAAAGAAGCATCTTTCCCTATTATAGCATCTATTGGTGGTGTTGTTGTTCCGGCTTTAATATTTATTTTTTTTAATAAAGATACTCCCTTTTTAGGAGGATTTTGCATTCCAATCTCTACAGATATTGCTTTTGCTGTAGGTGTATTTTTAATTTTTTCTAAAAAATTAAATCCGTCACTTAAAGTATTTTTACTTTCTCTAGCTGTAGTTGATGACTTAATATCAATACTTGCAATAGGAGTTGTTTATTCTATTGATATTAATACTCATTATTTATCTTTAGCTATTTTAGTATTTATGACATTGGTAATTGCTAATAAATTATTTAATATTCAAAGTATTACATATTACTTATTATCTGGTCTTTGCCTATGGTATTTTATATATCTAAGTGGAGTTCATTGCACTATAAGTGGAGTATTATTGGCTATAACTATACCTACATCACATTCTAATGGAATTAGTTCGCTTGAAAAACTTCAGAGATTATTAGTGCCTATAAATAGTCTACTAATTATACCACTGTTTGCATTTGCAAATACAGGTATATCCTTAGCTTATAATATAGATTTGTATACTTCAACTGCTTCTACTTTATACAAAGGTATAATATTAGGACTTTGTGTTGGTAAGCCTCTAGGCATTATGATCTTTAGTTATCTAGGAGACTTGACTGGAATTACTGAAAAACCATCTAATATAAGTTGGTTTGCTGTATTTTTAGTTTCATTAATTGCAGGTATAGGATTTACTATGTCTATATTTGTCTCTGAAATAGCTTTTATAAATGATTTTACACTTATAAATATAGCTAAGTCTTCTATATTAATGTCTTCTGTAATATCGATTTTGTCTACATACATAGTAATTACTATTTATGATATTTTAAGAAAGTTAAATAACTACCCTAAGACTCAACTTATAAATAAATATTACATATCTTGATTTTTATAATAGATACGCACATATATACAAAATAAAAAGAAGATATAATTAAATATCTTCTTTTTTATTTTGTATTAACAGTGCTTATGACACCCACAGTCACAATTACAATCCCAGATATCATTTGAATTAACTCCAAAGTTTGCCATATCGCACCCAAAATCATCCTCATAACATTCTTGATAACATTCAGCCGCTTTAGCTAAACATTCTTGAGCTCCTTGCATTAAGCACATACCTTCATTAGATAATTCTTTATATTCATCCCAAAGTCTATTAGCTCTTGCGCATTCTTCTATAGCTTGCTGTCTTAGACATTCCGCTCTTTCTTCAGCTTGTTTTGCTTGTTGTGCTATTCTATTTGCTTTGTTGCTTATACAATCAGCTTTTTCACATTTTTCTCTAGCTAACTCTTTAAATTTATTGCAATTAGAGCAATCTTCATTATTTATATTATTGTTATTGTTGCATCCACAATTATTTTTAAATATTTTATTACATTCACATTTTTTATTACATTTATTTTTATTTGAATATCTCATATCTCTTCACCCTTTTAGTATATATATTAAGAGTATTTTTTATCTCTTAATGTATATACTATGTAAAAACACAAAATATGCGCCAATTTTTTCGTATTTATCCTAAAAAACTTCACATTTCTTACATTTGATATAAAAAAACATCTATATTATATAGATGTTTTTTATATATTTATTTACTTTTTGCTATATACTCTAGGGAATTTAAGAATATATTCGCTTCTTCTATAGTATTATAAAGACCTAAACTGGCTCTTATCATTCCTAAATTTTCCAAATCACTAGATACATCAATATAAGCATTCATGTCGCTTACATTTAATAATCTATATACATAAGGATGAGCACAGAATTTTCCACATCTTAGTGCTATGCCCATATCTTTTGCCATTTTCTGAGCTACTTTTTCATAGTCCATATCTTTAACGTTAAAAGATATTACCCCTAATCTATCTTGAGTATTTACATTATCTCCATAGACTATAAGATTATTGATTTTGTTCATTTCTTTTATAATATAATTTTTTATATCAGATTCATGTTTAGATATATTATTAAATCCAATTTCTTTTAAATCTTTTAGTGCCTGAACCATTCCCATAACACCTAAAAAGTTTTGAGTACCTGCTTCATGAAGTTGTGGAGGTAAGCCCCAAAGTACATTATCATCAAATACTCCTTTTACACATCCTCCACCTTTTAAAAATGGATCTACAGTAGATAAATCTTCTACAAGTCCAACTAGTGCTCCACTTCCAAAAGGTGCATATGCTTTATGAGCCGAGAATGTTAAAAAATCAATTTGTTCGTCATCAGTTTCACCCTTCATATTTATTTCTTGATGGGCTACAAGTTGAGCTGCATCTACTATTATTTTAGCATCATGTTTATGACATATTTTAGCTATATGATTTATAGGATTAACATATCCAGTTACATTTGATGCTGCTGTTATCGCTACATATTTTATTTTACCATTACTTTCTATAAATTTTTTCTCTATATCATCTATATTAATTCTACCAAATTCATCTACCTCTATATATACTACACTTGATGAATATCTCCATGGTAAGTCATTTGCATGATGCTCCATTCTCGTAGTAATAACTTTTATCTCTTTATCTTTCGTCAATATATCAGAAAGTATATTTAAACTTTCTGTATCTGACTTTGTAAATACTACAGTATGGGTATTATTTCCTTTAAGATTAAAAAACTTTAATACTTCTTCTCTTGCATTTTCAAATTTTTGTGTACATATATCTCCTTTTTGACCAAGTCCTCTTGCTATTGGTCCATAATACTTTATATCTTCTAAAATAGTATTTATTACGCTTTTTAAAGGAGGCGTTGTTGCTCCATTATCAAAGTTTATAGGAACTATATATGATCCATTTTGAAGTTTTACAGGAGTTTCTATTCCTTCAAATAATTCTCTATAATTCATCGTATTATCACCCCTTATACAACAATATATGCATATCTTCACCAAAAGTTCTTATTATTACACCTCTTGATTAAGATTATTAACTATAATATACTTAAATAAGTTATTATATAGTATTATTAAGGAGAAATTTATGAGATTAAATAACTATATTAGCTCGACTGGAATATGTTCTAGAAGAGAAGCAGATAAATTAATTCAAAGTAAAAAAGTTTTAATAAATGGAAAAATGGCACAAATAGGGCAAGTAGTAAATCCAGGAGATGTTGTAAAAGTTAATGGAAAAATATTACATCAAAAGAAAAATGATGTTTATATCGCCCTTAATAAACCAGTAGGTATAACCTGCACAACAGAAAGGCATATAAAAGGAAATATTATTGATTATATAAACTATCCTGAGAGGATTTTCCCTGTTGGAAGACTTGATAAACCATCAGAAGGATTAATTATACTAACAAATGACGGTGATATAGTAAATAAAATATTACGTTCTGAAAATAACCATGAAAAAGAATATGTTGTAACAGTTAATAAAAATATTACACCAGAGTTTATAAATAACATGTCAAATGGAGTTCGAATATTTAATCCAGTTAATAAAAAATATGTAATTACTAAAAAATGTTCTGTTACTAAATTAAATAATCGTACATTTAAAATAGTATTAACTCAAGGGTATAACAGGCAAATACGTAGAATGTGTGAAGCTTTCAATTATGAAGTTCAAAAACTAAAACGTGTTAGGATAATGGATTTAACATTAAATGGTATAGCACCAGGTAAATGGAGAAGACTAACGCCTCAAGAAGTTAAAGGATTAATAGATTAGAACCTTCATTTAGGAGGTTTTATTTTTTTAAAATTAGCATATATCTAATAATAGGAAGTGATTTAATGAAAAATACCTATTTGGCAAAGATAATAAACTCATTTTTACCAGTACTTTCTATAACCTTACTTCTTTTTTACATATGCTTTGATTTAAGTTCTAAAATTGGCGGATTAGGCTTTATACTCTTTTCTATTTGCGATACCTGTGAAATATATATATCATTAAAAAATAATAATAATTTAAATACCTTAAATTTGCTTCTAAACTTAATAATGTTAATATTAGGTATTCAAATGGTATTATATCCATCTATATTTAATTAGAAATACTAAAAGACTGATTTAAAAATCAGGTCTTTTAGTATTTCTAATTAAATATATTATATATTAGTATCTTTTACTTCTTCAGGCGGTAACTTTTCCATCGTTATTCCTGTAGCCGCATAGAATAATGATACTAATGGATTTATTAAATTTAAAAATGCAAATGGTAAGTATGCAAATGGATGAATTCCTAATGTAACCCACATATAAGCACCACATGTATTCCATGGAATAAGTGGTGATAAAAGTGTCCACTATCTTCTAATGCT
>NZ_JAFFPK010000095.1 GCF_017590215.1 Clostridium sp. CCUG 7971 | reverse complement strand
ATATTATTTGTCTAATTTTTATTCTCTATTTATTTTTATACTACTTATTTATCTGTCCTATATTGCTCTAAAGCCTCTTCAATATTACCACAAATCAATGTATTCAATCGACTAATAATATCTACAGGCTTTTCTTTCATTCCTTTTTTAATCCAGTCAAGCAAAAGCCCTACAAATGCATACTTATAAAAATCTGCAATAAATTCCTTATCTTTTTCTCTAACTGGTATACCTTTTGCCTTTTCTTCTACTACTCCCATCAAAAGTAAATGAGTTTCATTATATAAGTAACGTTCTAGATATTCTCTACTTACAGAGTTAAATGTGTTTAATACAAAAGATTTATTCTCTAATATATAGTCAAATATTTGTGTAAATCCCTGTTGCCAAGTATCATATGTCTTTTTACCGTCCAAAGCTCTTGTTGCTTCATTTGTATAAACCCACTCTAGTAAATCATAAATATCTTTGAAATGATAATAGAATGTCTGTCTATTTACTTCACAATCTTCTGTAATGTCTATAACTTTTATTTTTTCCAACGGTTTTTGTGCTAACATTTTTTTAAGTGAAGCAGCAAATGATTTTTTAGTCATTTGAGACATATGTATCCCCCCCATTATTCTAAAAACATCTTATTTTATTAAACTCTTAGGATATTATTATATCATATTTTCCAATATGGATTATAAACTAACCAAGTTCAGTTTCTTTTTAAATTTCCCATAACTAGACATAAAACTATTAAGTTGCATTAGCTCATCAGTGGATAATTAAACATGTATATACTATAATTATTTTTTAATTACTAAATTTGTAAAATAACTTCCACACAGAAATAGAGCTGAAATGCATTCAGCTCCTTATTTGTCATCTTTATAAACTTTCACCTTTAATTTCACCTGAAAAAATAGCAGCAAATTCAACCAAGAATTTATTGCCTATGGTGCTACTTAAAGAGTAGTAGTTATTCAGTTTTTAGATAGGTTAAATAATAATTAGGTATTATTCTCTAAAAGGAAAAGATAATAATATTAGTGTACCTAAAGCTGAAAGTGGAAAAACTCTACGTCTAAAGCGTCTGAATCTTCTAGGACGCCCAAATTGTCTCTGTTCATCATATTGTTCTCCACAACCTTTATCTATTACATCCTCCCCAACCAACACAATAACGTAATCTCTATCTACGCTTTCAATTATTCCATCAAATGTAGTTCCATCCTTCATTGTAAAAAAAGTGTGGTAGTTCATTAACCTTTTACATTCATCATATAAGCACTGCTGATTTCTATCATAATCATTCCTTTTTGAAGCCATTTCTTAAACATCCCCTTTCTAATGTATAGTATTCATGTATAAATGGAATCGTGATACCTCAATGTATGAATTTTCATAAAAGATTAATAAATATGAAAATTATGTTAATTTAAGGTATATCATAAATTTATGACCTTAATATATTTTAATTTCTCATAAACTCTTGATTATATTTTCTATAAAAGGTAGGTTAAAAGTAATACTAATTGGAAAAGTTTTAAATTATGATACAATATTTAATATAAAATACATACCAACTTTATCAAAGGAGGAAAGGTAATTGAACGATATTTTTAAAAAAGAATATAAAATAAATATTTTTAATGTTGATTCTGAGCACAAATGCAAATTTTCATCTCTAGTAGATTTCTTATGGGATGTTGTTATATCTCAGTCTGATTATTTAGGAGAAACTAAAGAAGGCTTTGTCCACAATCAATGCATTTGGGTACTTTTAAAGTATGATATAACTATATATGAATACCCTAAATTTAGAGATACTATAACTGTTGACACTAAGGTGTTAGGTTCAAAAAAGTTCTATGGTTATAGAAAAAATACTATAAAAAACTCTGAAGGAAAGGTTTTATGCGAAGCTTTTTCAACAGCCATATTAATAGATTTTGAAAAAAGACGTCCTATGAGAATATCATCTGACCAAAGCGAAATATATGGACTTAATGGAGAGTTAGATGTAGTACCTCCTTTAGATGATATTCCTAAAATTCAAAAAGAAGACTATATAAAAGACTATCCAGTTAGATATAGTGATATAGATTCTAATGGGCATGTTAATAATGTAAAGTATATGGAAATGGCAATAGATACTTTACCAAGATCTATTTTAAATGAGTATGAATTATTTAATATTAAAGTGCTATTTAAAAAGGAAACAACTGATGGAGATACATTGCATATTTCATCTGAAGTAATTCATGGTGAAAATAAAGCTATTAATACTATTCATAATATTAACAGTAATAATGGAAATCTTCTTACAAAATTACAATTTATATGGAATAAAAAATAAGATAATTTTATCTACTAAATTAAAAATAGCCATGTTATTTATTAATAACATGACCATTTTTAATTTGTTAATTATTCAAGATTTAATACATTTCTCATAATATTTTACATACATTCTAGACTATAGTTCATATTTTACTGTGCCTTCATCTTTGTTATTTACATAAACCATAACTTGGCCTAGTATGTTAATCATAAAACCACTTACTTATCTATTATTAATGAGGTCAATCTAGTAGAGAATATTAAAATTTATTTTTTCTTAAATTCCTTATTATCTAAAATAATAACCTCTGACTTATCTTCCTTTGCTTCCTTCTTTGTGTTATTTACAAGTTTTATAACGTCCTTGTATGATTGTTTTGCTCCCTTTACCAGCAAGGGAACTCCTATAGAATCAATTTTTAACCATCTAGAAAATAGTCCACCAAAGGTCATCGGTAATGGAACTGTTGGCGACGTATTAGAAAATATAATCTTCTCATTTAATAGCTTTTGTTTATGAAGCATGGAAGCTAAATTATATAATCCTGGAATTAAAACCTTTGAACGTCCTCTACCTACAACGTATACTTCATTTCCATCTTTATCACTTCCATAATAAAAAAGTTCTCCACGATTTCCATATACTAACTTATTAAAGTTCGGTAAATTCAAGATTTCATCCTTAGTCGGCTCTCGAGTTTCATCCAGCATTTCTAAGTGATAAGCCATTGCTAAAATAGATGAGTGGGTTCCTCCATAGCAATTATATATGTATATCATTAAAATCACCTAATTTCTTATTTTATTTTAATAATTGTAGTATATGTATTAAATATTGGAATTAAACTATATTATTACTTTTTAGGTCTTAAATCTGATTGACTTAAGTGCTTTCTTATAATATATGATGTTCCATCTTTTTTAAATTCCGCTTCATATGAATATCCATACTTGTCTATTTCATAAAAGTCTAGTATTTTAACAGCATCTCCAGCTTTTAAAGATATATTTTTAGTATAAGTATCACTTCCATCTACATGAACCTTTATTCTTCTATCTTTAGCAAGGTATGCTATATCATTTATTTCAAATTCTCTTTTTATCATTTGTTCTCCTTGAATTTATGTCTTATCTACTTATTATACATATAAACTTATATAAAATCTATATAATCTATTTAGACTAACAAACTAATGACATCTATTAAATAGATGTCATTAGTTTATTTTCTATTATCTTCTTTTTTCAAATTATATAAATTATATATATTTATTAAAATAATGACTGCATTAGATATTGCAACAGGATATGCTTTTACATACATTCCATATATAACAAATAAAAAGCATCCTAAAGAGTTTATTATTCTAAGCTTTATAATCGATGTCATCATTAGGGATATTACGATTAATACTGATGCGCCGTATCCGATCCATTCCACTGGATTTACACTAAACATAGTAAATTCTCCTTTTATATTATTTAATATGATTGCTATTTAAATCCTTTGCTTTTTTATTTTTAACAATTAATAGTGCATTTTATTTATGTATTTATATACTAATATATGTTATTTTTTATAATAAATACGATTTGGTTCGAATTATGAGGTATATTTAATATAAAAAAATATATTTATTTAATATTAGGCGTACATTTTTAATATGAAACACATAAATTGTTGTATAGATATACAAACAATGTTATTCTATTGAGATGGATATAATTTATTTATATGAAAGGAGATAATATGACTAAAGACATGACTACTGGTAATCCAGTAAAACTAATTTTATTTTTTTCTATACCCTTGTTAATAGGTAATATATTTCAACAGTTTTACAGTATGGTTGATACAATTATTGTTGGAAGATTTCTTGGGGTAAAAGCACTTGCTGCCGTTGGATCCACAGGTTCAATGACATTTTTAATAATCGGATTTGTTTTAGGATTAGCGTCTGGATTTTCTGTTTTAGTTTCTCAGAAATTTGGTGCTAATGATGAAGAAGGATTAAAAAAGGCTGTAGCTAGTGCAATTGTACTATCAACTATTATGGCAATTATAATTACTATTATAAGTGTATTTGCAGCTAAACCATTACTTCGTTTAATGAATACTCCAAATGATATTATAAACGATGCAGCAACATATATTACAATAATATTTGCTGGAACTTTCGCAACATTTTTCTACAATATGATATCAGGTATTTTACGTGCACTTGGAGATAGTAAAACGCCATTATACTTTTTAATAGTTTCATCAATTTTAAATATAATACTAGATTTAGTATTTATCGTTAATTTTAAAATGGGAGTTTCTGGAGCTGCCTATGCCACAGTTATATCGCAAGGAGTTTCAGGATTATTATGTTTTATATATACTGCAAAGAAATTCCCTATACTACACATTAAGAAAAAACACTTTAAGTTTGGAAATGAATATATTAAACAACACTTAAAGATCGGAGTTCCAATGGCTCTTCAATTCTCAATAACAGCTATTGGTGCAATAATACTACAAGGTGCTGTTAATGCCTTTGGTTCAACTGTAGTTGCAGCTCATACTGCCGCTTCAAGAGTTGAACAACTTGTTATGCAACCTAGTATCACATTTGGTGTTACTATGGCTACTTACTCTGCACAAAACCTTGGTGCTGGAAATATTGAACGTATTAAAGAAGGTGTTAAAAAGTGTACTATTATTAACATAATTATAGGTATTGTTGCTGCACTTGTACTTATATTCTTTGGTGAAATGTTTATTAATATGTTCGTATCAGATGCTGATCCAAATGTTATAGCTTATGCTAAGAAATATCTTACTATAGTGGCATTTTTCTTTATACCACTTAGTTTAATATTTATATACAGAAATACATTACAAGGAATGGGTCATACTTTTGTTCCTATGATGGCTGGTGTTGCTGAATTAGTTGCTAGAACTATAGTTGCTTTTACTTTACCTGCTTTTTTAGGTTATACAGGTATTTGTTTAGCAGGTCCAATGGCTTGGATTGCAGCTGCTGTTCCTTTAATACTTGATTATTTAAAGAAAATAAATATAATGTTAAACCCACAAGGAAGTTATTCTATGGGTGTATCTAAAGAAGTTTAATATATAAAAGAGCTCTTTTAATCTTAAGTTGATTAAAAGAGCTTTTATTTTAAATATAAGCATAAAAAATAAAGTATATTTTATACTTAACGTTTTATATATTAATATTTTCATCTATTTTATTTATGCTAAGTCTACTTCTATTCCTCTTTCAGTTAAACTCCAATCATTTACTTTATATTCATTGTATAAAGTTCCAATATCTGCTTTGATATATA
Source organism: Clostridium sp. CCUG 7971 (assembly GCF_017590215.1). Classification (GTDB taxonomy): domain Bacteria; phylum Bacillota; class Clostridia; order Peptostreptococcales; family Peptostreptococcaceae; genus Faecalimicrobium. The sequence continues at coordinate 34,120 of NZ_JAFFPK010000095.1, read as the reverse complement.
ACTTTAATTCTAATTCTTTATTCTTTTCATAAAATTTTTTACTAGATTCAAAACTATCCATAAATATATATGCCTTGTTATTTTTCCAATCTACTTTATTTGAGTTATCATCATTATCTGTGTTAGAAGTTTCATTTACAAGCATTCTTACATCATTATCTGTTACTATATGCCATTTATTATATCTTTTAATTTTAACTATATCTTCTTTTTTTAATCCTCTTTGTAACACTTTCATACTTATACCTCCTAATTAATCTATATTTTAAATCTCTAATTTTAAGATAAAACTAATTTTTATGTTTTTATTTAATATTTATGTCATATATAGAGTATATTTTCTATAAATGTATTAAAAAAAGACCATTCGGTCTTTTTTTATCTATATTATAATATAGTTATGTTTTCAGCTTGAGGTCCTCTAGCACCTTTAACTATATTAAAGTTTACTTTTTGACCTTCTTCTAATGACTTAAATCCTTCTGTTTGTATAGCTGAGAAATGTGCGAATACATCATCTCCACCTTCTACTGATATAAATCCAAATCCTTTTTCATTGTTAAACCATTTTACTGTTCCATTATTCATTTTAAAATTCTCCATACCTTTTATAAAAGGCTTTCTTTTTATTTGCTACACTTATAAGTATATACCTTATTCTTTTAAAAATATACCCCTATTTTTAATTATTTCTTAATTGATTATATTAAAATAGACTCAAACATTGATATTCCAATAGTTTAGATTAATTCCTCTTATTAATTTAATATTATAGTATCATTTTCTTTGGACTATAAATGTTATTTCATAATCATTAAACCCTTGTATATATTTATTAAGTATTAAAAATAATCCAAAATCAGCTATTTTATTTATTAAACTATATACTTTGCTATTATTCAGCTGGTATAAGCTTTATAGTAACATTACTTACTTTTAAACTTTCACCTTCTTTAAATGCGATGTTTTTATATTCCTTTTGATAGAATCCATCATCTGCTGGTCCCATTATTGCATTTATTCCGCCCTTGAATATACTTCCTCCAGTTACATTTCCTCCACCTGCAATGGCTACTATATCATATGTACCTGGGTCAAAGTCTTTACCTGCTATGAAATTTCCATTTTTTAATGTTTTTGTTCTTTCTTCTAATTCTGCTAATCTTTGTTCTTCAGCTATTCTTTCTTGCTCTTTCTTATTTTCTTCTTCTTTTTTAGCTGCCTCTATTTTCATAGCTTCTTGTTCAGCACTACTCATATCAAAGTATGGTTTAGCTTCTTGAACTTTAGTTTCTAATTCTGATATTTTAGAATTTGCAGTTTCTAATTCTTTAGATTTATTTTCTAATTGAGACTTAACTTCCTCATGTTCTTTCTCATCTATTCCAATAGATGATCCTCCAATAGCACCTAATGAAAATGCTACTATAATCGCTATAATCACTTTTATATTTTTTTTGAAAAAACTCTGCTCAACATCCTCCTTAACATAATTCATCCCATAATCATCCTTACGATAGCTCATATCAAATACCTCCCTCAATTTTAGTCATTAAGTAATATATCATAATTATTTTGTGATATATTGTCGAAAATTGCGTTTTTTATTATTTTTTATCCAAATTAAAATATTTTTATTTTAAAATGGTATATTTTGTAATTTTTCTACATTTTTTTCCATATTTTTACATTTAATTTTAAAATAAAAAAAGAGTGTACTACATTTAAGTAGTACACTCTCTTTATTTTTCTAAGTATATTTATTTTTATAGATCCATTACCATACTTATAAGTTTATTGTTTCTTTTTATAAACTCATCTAATCCTTTTGAATCTAATTCTTTATTTGAAAGTAATGCTACATCTACTATTTGATTACATATTAAAGATAATTGTTCTTTTTTACTTTCATCATCTTTTAAGTCAACTAACTTTTTAACTATTGGGCTGTTGTTATTTATAACTAAAGTCTTTTCTTCTTCAAAATTCATCCCAAAATCCATTCCTGCAAATTGTGATTTCATTTCAGCCATTCTTCTTGATTCTTCTGATACTAATATTATAGCTGTAGTATCTTCACTCTTTAAACTCTCTACTGAGTAATTTTTTACTTTATCTTTAACTAAATCTTTAAATAAGTTTTCTATAGCAGTTTTGTCTTCTTTATTTTCATCTTCATTTTTATCTTTTAATACATCTGATAAATCTGCATCTATTCTTTTAAATTTAACTTGTGGATTTTTGTATTCAATAAATGATATAAAGTGATTATCTATGCTAGTATCTAAAGTTATTGCATCTAATCCATAATCTTTAAATAATTTTATATATTGAGATTGTTGATTTTCATCACTTATATAAAATACTTTGTTTTCATGTTTTTCTTTGCAGCTTTCTAAATACTCATTAAGTGTTAAGTATTTATCATCAATATTTTTAAATAATATAATATCTTTTATTCTATCGTAGAACCCTTCATCTTTTAAGCATCCGAATTTTATAAATACTTGTATATCATCCCAGAATTTTTCATAGTTTTCTTTTTCATTTTTGTATAGTGATTTTAATTTATCTGAAACTTTCTTAACTATATGCTTAGATATTTTACTTACATCTTTATCATTTTGTAAGAAGCTTCTTGATACATTTAATGGTAAGTCTGGGCAGTCTATTACACCTTTAAGCAGTAATAAAAACTCTGGTATAACTTCTTTTATATTATCTGCAACAAATACTTGGTTGTTGTATAATTTTACTTTACCTTCTATAAGCTCAAACTCATTTTTTAATTTAGGGAAGTATAATATACCCTTTAAATTAAATGGATAATCTACGTTTAAGTGTATCCAGAATAATGGTTCGTCAAATGTTTTAAATACTTTTTTGTAAAATTCTTTATATTCCTCATCTGTACAATCCTTTGGTGATTTTGTCCATAAAGGCTTTGTATCATTTATAGGTTTTAAATCCTCTTCTTCTTTCCCACTAACTTTTAGATATATATCAACTGGTAAGAATGAACAGTATTTATCAATTATACTTCTTACAGTATACTCTTCTAAAAATTCCTTACTATCATCATCTAAGTATAGTGTTATAGTTGTACCTCTTGTAGTTTTATTATCACTAGGACTTATTTCATATTCAGTTTGTCCTTCACTTATCCATCTTACAGCTTTTGCATTTTCTTTATATGATAATGTATCAATTTGGACTTTCTTAGATACCATAAATGCTGAATAGAAACCTAATCCGAAGTGACCTATTATATCATTTTCTTCACTTATTTTTTCTTTGTACTTATTTACAAAATCTTCAGCTCCAGAAAAAGCAACTTGATTTATATACTTTTCTACTTCTTCCTCAGTCATACCGATACCATTGTCTTCAAATATAAGCGTTTGATTTTCTTTATCTATAATTACATTTATTTTGTAGTCATTATCCTTATTGTCTGATATTTCCCCTAAAGAAATTAATTTTTTATGCTTGTTTATTGCATCGCACCCATTACTTATAAGCTCTCTTAAAAATATATCTTTGTCAGAGTATAACCATTTCTTTATTATAGGGAATATGTTTTCTGTATGTATTGATATATTACCTCTTTTATTTTCCATTTTATCTCCTCCTAAGTTTATTTTTATAAATTTTTTCTATATTTATTATTTTAATCATTTTATTAGCAGTGTCAAGTATTGAGTGCTAATTTTTTTTAATTTATAATATCTATAGAAATAAATTGATCAATTGTATAATACCTATATCCACTATTTTCATCTATATATTTTGGAATAAGGATTCCTACCTTATGATAATATCTCAATGCTTTTATAAGTATGGTAAAGTTATTGGATTTATATTGGGTGGTGTTGAAGATGAGTTTCAAGGGTCTATTAATTTATTTATTGTAAGTAAAGAAAGCAGAGGTCTTGGTGTAGGAAAAACTTTGGTAAAATATTTAAATGAGTACATGAATAGTATGGATGTTAAATTTTTGTATTTATATACTTATGATAGATGTAACTATGGATTTTATGATAGTCAAGGATATAAATTAGTTAATAAAAAAGATGTGTATCTTAATAATATAAAAACTCATCTTAATGTATTTTTATATAGATATGACTTTTAATCTAAAAATGGTAATCCCATATCTAAGATTTACTTAGATAATGGGATTACCATTTTTTAGTTAAAATTTGATTTTGCCCAATCTTCATATTTGTATTCTAGTTTCCACATCATGTCTGTTAAAACTCTAAACCCACTTTTACTTATTCCGTATTGGTAAAAGATTTCAACGTTATTGATCTTTTGTGCCATTTCTTTTCTCATAAATATTTTGTATCCATCACATTCAAATACTTCATCTTTATCTGTAGGCTCATCCAGAGCTATATCCCAAACGGGACCACGTCAACCAGAGACTCTACGGATACATATTCTGAAAGCTTTTTCTTGTTTTTGTTCTTGTATTAGTAGCTTATCTATTTGTTCTTTTGCACTTTGGTGAAGGTTAAAATCCATGGTGTCACTTCCTTTTTGTGTTTTGATTCTCAATTAGTTTATCCATAGTTTTATTGCATTATTATATAAAGTATTATCTAGCCCTATATATTTTTTATAAATTCATCATATTCATTTCTTGTAACAGTAACTTCAATATTTAACTTTTCCTTATCACTTTTTAGCTTTTTTAGTATACTTTCTACATTTCTTTCTAGATTACATACCTTGTCATAAGATTCATTGATATGTTTATCTACTGAAAGGTCACTAAATATATTATCAAAGAATATATCAAAAGTTTTTGTTGTAGATGAAAATCCAACTCCACTAATGTTTACATCTCTTAATTCTTTATTAAAAGATCTTGTTAAATTTGAAATTCTAGAAAAATGTGCTTGAGCTTCATCTATTTTACTATGCTTAGCCATAGAGCTTAATAAATCTCCACCAAGTATATCAAATGTACTCCAGTTTTTTGCAGAGTTTAATAGTTTTTTAGCTTGTGCTATTTCTACCATTAGGCTATTTCCAACTGATATGGATTCATTTATTTCTTTGATTTCCTTTAGGTAGTTATCGATTTTTTCTTCTATGTCTATTATTTTGTTTTTAGTATTTTCATCTCCATAGATATTGATTAGCTCTATTTTCGTTTTTAGTAAGTTGGCATATTCTTCTTCATATTTTGCTAAGCTACTTAGTATTTTTATTGTATCATTTATGTTAGATTTTATTGAGCTTACTTTAGATTGGCAACTATCATATTGAATTTTTGCCATTATGTATTCTTTTTCTTCTTTTTCCATTTTTTCTGCTTTGTTTCCCATTACTGTAGACACTAGGTTTGATAAGGATAGTGTCTTTAGGTTATCTACATCTCTTTTTTCTCTTCTAAGGTTATTTTCTAGTTTGTTTAGTTCTTCTTCGCTTTTATGTAATTCTTTTTTTAGGTCATTTAGTTTCTTTTCTAATACATATTTTTTAGCTACTTCGTTTTTTGCATTGTTTAGTTGTGTGTTTATTTGTTCTATCATATTTTCCCCCTTATTTTATTTCAAAACTATAGTGTGCTATATTTTGGTATTTATTTAGAGTATATTATTAGTATTTCATTCTTTCAAGTATTACCCCGCTTACTCCTCTTTTAGGTGCATTTGTGTCTTTAATATATCTTAGTAGTATAAGCTAAATAATTTAAAATACTGTCATATAAAAGCATGAAATAATAAAATAGAGGTTTAGTATTGATAATACTAAACCTCTATTTTTATCAAATAATTTAATTTTTTTCTATACAATAATTTATAAATTCTGTTACATTAGCTAATGTTTCCTCTGGTTTATCTATATGTACTTGATGTGTTGCTCCTTTTATTTGAACATGCTTAGTATCATCAGACATTGACAATAAATCGCTTATTTGTTTAGTTTTCAATTCAGCAAAAGCATCACCCATAGCTCCTTGAGCCATTGCATAAGGATCACATTCTAAATAAAGTAAAGGTATGTCTCTTAGTGCATTTTTATCATTTTTGACTTGATTTTCACCCATAAGAGCTTCATCTAATGTTCCATCATGCTTATTATATACAGATAATTGCTCGTCTCCCATTCCTGGAACAAACGATTCGAAAAAATCATACATTTCACCATTAGCACTTCTACCAGTTGAATCTATAAATACTATACCATCTACTTTTTCTTTATGCATTTTTGCAAACTCTATAGCAGTATGGCCACCTAAAGAATGTGTTACTAAAATATATGGTTCTGGAAGATTTTTAGCTTGTAATAATTTATATAGATTTTCCGCCTTATCTTTTGCTGTCTTAGTAGTACCATCAAAATCAGCTTCACTATATTCTATTACTCCACCATCTATAAGAGTTTTTCTCTCATTATCACTAAGAGGAGCCATATTTCCTGTATCACTACTTTCGCCTAATCCTGCTCTATCATATGTCAACGTTTTTGCTATCTTTGATAATTCCCCTTGCATATATGTAAAATTATCTAATGTATTTCCATAACCTGTATCAAATACAATGGTTACATCCCCTTGTCCCATTTCTTTTGAATTCAATACAATTCCATTATCTAACTCCACCTTTTCTGTACTTGCCATTCTTATCTGACTCTGTGCCGTATTCACACCTTTTTGTGCGAATACAAATGATGAAGAGCAGTTTATTGTTATCAGGCACACAGCTAAACTATAACCAATTACACCCCTTAAGTTTTTTCTTTTCATTACTTATTCCCCTTTTGTTTTAGTTTTTAGTTATATTAAATCTTTTATAATAAATACTTAACAAACTTTAAATGTCTCGAATGAATCATAGATTCCATTGCTCAAAGTAAGCTGATTTTTATTCAGTAAATTCAACCCTTAATTATAATATTTACCATAAGTTTAATATAGACAATGTATATGTTAACACTCTAACAATGATTATTCAACTAATTTAAATATTAAAAATTTACTTTATAATAATGTTTTATATAACGTTCTTCCATCTAATTATAATTATTTAGTATATAAGTTGTATCTCATTTATAAATTATTTAGATATATTTATTTATCTGATATATCTACTTCTTCACTTTGTAGATAATATAAACTATAAAAATACCCCTTCATGTCAATTAGTTCTTTAAATGAACCTTTTTCTATAACTGAGCCATCTTTCATAACGATTATTTCATCATATTTTAGTAAAATATTTTTTATAAGCTTATGAGTTACTACTATTAACGTCAAATCATCAATGGATAATAGTGAGTTTTCTAAATTATATGCAGTTTCATTATCTAGTGCAGAAGTTGATTCATCTAAAATTAATATCTTAGTATTATTTATAAGTGAACGAGCAATAGCTATTCTTTGCTTTTCTCCTCCAGATAATTTATTTCCATTTTCTCCAACTAAAGAATCAATCCCTTTCGGAAGTTGCTTTATTAAATTAGATAAACCAGATCTTTTACATATATTTAAAACTTCATCATCACTATAACCTGCAAATAATTTAATATTTTCTTTTATAGTATCATCAAACATAAATACATTTTGCTGAATCATAGACATATTTTTATATAAATCATTACTAAATATATTTTGGATGTTTTTGTTATCTATTGATATCTCACCATCATAAGTTTTGTAATATCTCATTAATAACTTTATTAGTGTACTTTTACCACATCCACTCTCTCCTACTATTGCATACTTTTTATTTTTATCAAATTTTAAGTTAATATTGTTTAGAGTTTTTCTATCTTCAGTATAAGAAAAGTTTAAATTATTAACCTCAATACTTTCTTCAAATATTGGTAATTTTTCATTCTCAACATCTTCATTTAAGTCATTAACTATATTATCAATTTTATCTGCGATAAGAGATACTGATTTTATTTGATTGATTAAAGATATACTTACTTTAACAGGTCCTACTACATGTGTACTTAATTGAATTATTATTATAGCCGTACCAACAGTTATCTCTCCTTTATACATTAGGTATCCACCTAATATTAAAACACCTAAATATATTGTAACGCTAAAAGAAAGTGAGAATCCTCTTATTATAGCCTCAAGTATAGAACACTTTCTCTTACTCATTTCTACATTATTAGAAGAGTTTTTGAATATTTCATTAATCTTACTTCCTATATTAAACCCTTTTATTACTTCAAATCCTGAAAATAAATCCTTAGTAACTGAAGTTATTTCTTCTAAATTTTGTGAGTAATTATTTTTTTCTATTACTAGTTTCTTAGATAAAGCATTTGGTATTACAAATCCAAGCGTTCCAAATACAGCAATAAATATTACTATGTATGGACTAATAGAAAATAAAAAAACTAATGATATTATAAAAGATATAAAAGATGATATTACAAGAAAGATATTATTTAATAAACTATCTTCTATTATTTTTATATCATTGTAAAGAATCGATATGTATTTACCACTATTGTCTAGCGAGAAATCTTTCATATCTTTATTTAGTATTTTATTAAAAATATCAGTTCTCATATAATTTACTGTGCTTTTTATATAAGATGACATAACTTTTCCGTCTATATATTCAGTTAAAAATAATATTATTATAAGCAAAATACTTATAACAATAATAGATACAAACTTTTCACTACTTCCACTTGCAAATATATCTACTATAAATCCCATAATAAAATCAAAGGCTATGACAGATAGGGCTGCCATAGATATGGTGAGTATTCTTGTAAAAAACAAAAGTTTATATTTAAAAATGTACTTCCATAATTTTTTCATTATTTCCTCCCAATTTTCTTTAACTTCTATCTATTTTTAATCATTTAAACTATACCACTTAGAGTTAACTCTAGGTCAAGTTTTTATTATATTGCTAATAAATAACCTCCTTTATACTTAATAGTAAAGGAGGTTATTTATATATTGTAGTTGACCTTATTGCCTAATATTTCATTCTCTCAGGTATTACCCCTCTTACACCACCTTGAGGTTCATCTGTATCTCCAATGTATCTTGGTATTAAGTGTACATGAACATGCATTACTGTTTGTCCTGAAAATTCTCCACAATTTACACCTACGTTATAAGCGTCTGGACTATATTTACTATCTAGTAGATTTTTGCCTTCTTCTACTAAATCAAATATAGCTTCTCTTTCTTCTTTAGTTATATCAAAGAAGTCTTTTACATGTCTTTTAGGAATGAAAAGCATGTGTCCTTTATTTACTGGAAACTTATCATATATAGCATAAGCTAATTCATTTTCTAATACGTAATTATTCATCTCACAAAATATACAGTTCATAATTTCTCCTTTATCCTACCGAACGTTTCGTTAGTCCCTTATTTCTTTTCATATCTGTTTTTATAAAATTCTTTAGTTCTAAAATCTATTGTATCTTTAACATTTTCTATAAATACATTATTATTTAAGAATTTTTCTAATTCATCATTTAAACTTACATAGTTATTATGTTCATAAAAAAATTCGCTACTACTTTTTAATAAAAACTTAACTGGATTCTTTCTTTCTAAAGATATATAGTTTTTCTTATCCAAATTTATAAATTCATAACCAAAGCTATTTAAAATTTCCTTTTCATCTTTATTTAGTTCATCTAATTTGTTTAAGAAAGATAAATAATCTTTAAATATATTTAATTTACTTTTCTTTTTCATATTATCATATAAACTATCATCCATATAAGTAAATAACAAACATAATAAATTATATATGCACAACTTTGATTCAAAATATAAACTTACTTGGCATCCTGTCACAAAAGAAATAGTTGAATTAATAAATGAATATAAAGAAATCGTATAAAATTATGATAGTAATGACGATTTTTATGGAGAGGTCTCTATTGGAGCTATACCTATTATCTGCTACCTGTGACTCCAAAGCAACGTTTATATAATGCTAATTCAAAAGACTATAATATTAATACATTGCAATACTTAACTAAATATCATAAAGTTATTAAAGAGTTTGAAAATAAATATCATGCTACTTGGAATAATCTTAATGCAAAAAAATTAAAAAAAGCTGAATTAATTTCTGATTATATAATTAATTGAATAGATATAGAGGAATAATATATGGCGGGAAGAAAACGCCAGGGAAGTTATGATTCCTTTTAATTCCTAAATGCATTTAAAAATCATCTCAAAAGTAAGGGACTAATCGCAACAGTAAATGAATAAACTTCAGGAATACTTTTGAATAGTTATAATTTAGGCTTATATTATGTTACTAATAATGATTCTAATTTTAATAAAACGCAATCTGATTCAGATATTATTAAAAATAAGACTATCAATTTAAATGAAATCCCTCAGAATCAAAATAATATAAATGCTGAAGATGATGTTAAAAATGTAATGAGTCTTATGATAAAGAGATAAAAAAAGAAATAATATTTATACTCAGATTATGGATGAGAATAAGGCTAAGGCTATTAATAGATTGAATGATATTAAAGTAAAAGGCTACAGCTTCTGCTATAGCCTTTTACTTTATGCTTCTAACTTTTATAATCTTTATTAGGTAATTGTTTTTTAATTACATTTTCTTTTTCTTCTAAGTTATTCAATGTTTCTTTTAAAGTATTATGAAAACTCTCTGATATTTTTGGGAAAATATTTTTTATCTTATTTTTACTCATATACTCTTTTCTCGCCCCCTATTCTATTTATAATTCAACTATAGTAAGTATACTAATTAGATAAAATATACCATTAAAAAGTTCACTTTTTTAGTAATATAAATTTTATACAAAAGAATGTTAGTTACTCTATGTGTAACTAGTATATCAATCTTAATAAAATAATATTGAAAATAAAAGAAATACTATCATAAAAGCCATTTTGCTTATAACAAAAATTTTTTTTGAAAATTTATAAACTTTTTTTAAAAAACAACGGTAGAACTATATGAGAGGAGGTTATCAATTGTCTACACCAGATAAAGAATTAATTGAAAAAATCTCTAATGGCGAAAGTGAAAATCTTAATATTCTAATTAGGAATCATTACGATTATGTTTTTAAATTCTTATTAAAGAGTACTAATAATGTTAATTTATCATATGACTTAACTCAAGATGCTTTCTTAAAGATGATACGGATGTTACATAATTATGATTCACAAAAAGGTGATTTTCGAAATTGGTTACTAAAGATAGCTATAAATGTAAAGAACGATTACTTTAGAAGTAAAAACTATCAATTAGAAAGTAAGCAAGTTGATATATATGAGACTGAAATTTTATCAGATGATACGCCTACTAAAGCTATTTTGAAAAAAGAAAAGCAGAAAAAAATTGCTACAGCTTTAGATGAATTGCCAAATACACAGAAAGAAGCACTTATACTAATGTATTACAACAATCTTAAAATTCGAGAAATAAGCGAATTAACTGGGACCAATGAAAATACTATAAAGTCTAGATTATTTAATGGTATTAAATCTCTAAGAAAAATTTTAGGAGGTAATCGTGAACAAGAAAAATAGGCTAAAAGATCATAATATATTATTTAGAGATATCTATGAACAAAATCTATCTAACGAGGTTACTGAGGAAGAATACTCTGAAATTCTACAGTTTCTCGATGAATACGAAACTTATGTTGATATGAAAGTTGATGAAAATGAAAAAGAATTAAGAATTGATGAAACTATACAAAAATGTCATATGATTATTGAACTCCCTAAAAGTAACCTAAGTTCAATTATAACTCCATTTAGTGATGTTATTGAGATTCTTAAACAAAGTTACTTTACTATAAATAAAGCCTACTGGATTATATCCCTTGCTTTAATATTTGTGGGATTAATACTTATCAAGCTTTTTAAAGAAGATTCTATTATAACGATACTTATGACCTCACCAATTTGTGTATTTTTAGGATTTTACGAGCTTTTACGTGGATTAAATGAAAATGTTTGGGAATTAGAATTAAGTTTTAAGTATTCTCTAAAACAGCTAATTTTAGGTAAGTCTGCACTAATAGCCACTATTTCACTATTAGTAAGTACAATAATAAATGCTATTGTATTCCATAATTCTGTGGATTTGCCCCTTTATAGAGTTGTTACATTATGTATACTTCCTATAGTCATGTCAACGATGATTACTCTTATACTATTAACTATTTATAGAAATGTTAATAGTATATTAATTTCAATTTCTGTTTGGCTAATGATAATTTACTGTGAGAAGTTAAACCTAGTTAGTATACACCTTTCAGGTCTTGAACTTGAATATTTTATAATTCCTGCAATTATACTTACTTTTATATTTTTTAAAGTTTTCTATAAACAATCAATCAACTACTTAGAACAATATTAAATAAACGGAGGAAATAATAATGAAACTAGAAATAAAGAATATTACAAAAGAATTTAAAGATAAAAAAGCGGTCAATAATTTTAATGTAACTCTTACACCAGGTGTATATGGTTTACTTGGTCCTAATGGGGCAGGAAAAACAACGCTAATGAGAATAATAGCCGATGTTTCACAACCTAGTCAAGGAAATATCTATGTAGATGGTGAGTCAAAGGATAAAATGAAATCTAGATACACAGAACTATTAGGGTACTTACCTCAACACATCGGATTTTATAAGAACTTTAAGGCTATAGACTTCTTATATTACGTTTGTTCTCTTAAAGGTCTACCTAAAAAAATATGGTCAGATAAGTGCGAAAGTTTACTTAAGTTTGTAAATTTATATGATGATAGAAAAAGAAAAATTGGAGGTTTTTCTGGTGGTATGAAGCAACGACTTGGTATAGCTCAAGCTTTATTGAATGACCCTAAAATATTAATATTAGATGAACCGACTGCTGGCTTAGATCCAAACGAAAGAATCAGATTTAAAAATTTAATTTCAGATATCTCTAAGGATAAAATAGTTATACTATCTACTCATATAACCTCTGATATAGAGTTCATTGCAAATGAAGTAATAATAATGAAAAATGGTGTGTTAGTAGACAAGCTCTCAACAGCAGATATACTAAATAAACTTAATGGTAAAGTTTATAGTGTAAATGTGAATCAAAGTGAAATGGAAAAAATTAAAATGAAATATAGAGTATCGAATACGATACGAGATAATAATGGTATAAATGTGAGATTTATATCTGAAGTTAAGCCAGATTTACTTTCTTCAACTTTAAAACTGGAAGAACCAAACTTAGAAGATGCTTTCTTATTCTACTTTAATGAAAAGGAGATGGCATAACGATGAATAATCTTATTAAATATGAGTTTATAAAAATTATTAAAACAAAAAGAGTTTTAATAGCGACCATGATTTTATTAGTCACAGTAAGTTTAAACATCTTTAATGTTTCTAATGAGTATTTTGGGGAGTTTTCTGGAATAGCAGCAGTAAAACATCAATTTAATGCACAAAAAAATAATTCAGGACCTATAACAGGGGATAAATTGAAAAAGATCACAACTTATTATCACGACATAGTTTATTCGCCTAAAAATTTAAATGATCCCAAGGATAAAACTAGTGGCTTAACTGATGAAGCTTTTGTTAAGTTTTCAGGAAAATATTCAAATTTTGAAAATCTTATTATTAGAGCTACAACTCCTAAGGGAGAAAGTACTCTTAATAAAAGTATAGTTGATATATCTCCTGATGAATCCTCTAAAATTTATGATATGAGAAACATCAATGTTGAAAAATACTTAAACAATTCTAAAGTGTCTAGCTCAACAAAAGAATATTTAATTAATAAGATATCTATGATGGAGAAACCTTTAAATTATGAACCTATAAGAGGTTGGGAACAAATAATTAGAACAATTGATGATGCTTCTGGAATGTTTATAATGATTGTTATTGCTATTTGCTTAGCACCTATTTTTACAAATGAATATCAAACAGGAGTAGATAATCTAATTCTATCTTCTAAAAAAGGTAGAAGGGAATTAGCTATATCTAAGTTTATTGCTGCGTTCATATTTACTACATTGTTTTTCTTAATTTTTATGACATATATAGTAATTTGTAACTTAATATTATATGGTCCAACTGGTGCAAATACTCCTATTCAGGCATTAAGCTATTTATGGTATTCAATGTATAATATGACTTTCTTACAAGCAACCTTAATGATTATCGGATTATCTTACCTAGCTACACTGTTTTATGTTTCAATTATAATGATTATTTCAGTTAAATCAAAAAAATCATTTACATCTATTATTTTATGCTTATTACTGATTTTTATTCCATACTTTATATATGCAACTAATTCTATAAATGATTTTTCTATAATATCAAAGTTAATGTTTTTATTCCCTTCAAACATGACTTTAGGACTTAAGATAATTAGTTCGTATATAGTATTTAATTTTTTTAATTTTGTCGTACCTCTTCCTGTTATTATTTGCATTGTATCTATTATTGGTATATTAATTCTTCTTCTTATGACAATGAGGTCATTTTACAAGCATCAAGTTTCATAGCATAAAATACAAAATTTAATGAAGTTTTCAGAAAGGAAGTGACAATTTGATTTATTTAATTAACATCGAATTCAAAAAAATAATCAAAAGTAGAATTACTATAATAACTTTATCTTTATCTATTTTACTTATAATATCATATGTTGCTATTACTACTTTAGGTGAAAGATATAAGTATAGTGATAATGTTGAATATAAAGGCTTAGAAGCTATTCATTTGGACAAGGAGGTTCAGCTTCAGCTCAAAGGTATATTAACTGAAGAAAAAATTTCTCAAATAATCGGTAAATATAATGAAATAACTAACAATTCAAGTAATGTTGATCAAAGTAATAATTTGACGCCAAAAGCTTACTTTAAGTACTGGAAAAAATATTCTATTATAGAAAGTTTAATTAGTAGATCTTATGGAAGCATATTATCAAGCAACATTGATGCTATTAAGGAGTTAGCTCCATCTGATGGTAATAGATTTTATACTAATAAATATAAGCAAACTAAAGAATATATTAATAACCCTAATTTAAGCTTAAATAACAAAGAAAAGAATATAGTACTAGATGAATTATCTAAGCTGGATATACCATTAAAATATAACTACAATGCAGGCTGGACTAATTATTATGGGATATGAACATAATAAATTACATAGTGTTAGTTTGCTTATGTATTTGCATATCACCAATTTATGTCTCAGAGTACGAAGATGGAGTCGATGCTATTTTATTATCATCAAAATATGGCAAAGGGAAATTAAATATATCAAAAATAATAGTTAGTTCATTAACTACATTGTTCATTTCCATACTATTTGTACTTATCACAGCTTCTTTAAGATTGGGAATCTATGGACTTGATGGTTGGGATAGTAATATACAAGTAAACCCTACTTACTGGCATTCAATTTATAATGTGAACTTTTTACAGGCATTTACTCTAAGTACTCTAACTGTCGTATTATCTTCAATGATTATGTCATCCTTAATTCTCTACGTGTCATCTCGCTCAAAGACACTTTATGGATGTATTTTAGTTTGTATAGCAATATTACTTTTACCCAAATTCGTAAATATTGGAAATACAGTAAATATTCTAAGCAAGTTCTTAGATTTATTTCCAGTAAATATTGGTACTATTGCAAATCATCTCGGATACTATAAATTTTATAATATTTTAGGGTTAGAATTAAATTATTTCGCTACTTTGTCTATATTATTTTTAACTTTTATACCAATTATTTTAATATTTGTGTACAAGTCATTTAGAAATCATCAAGTTAGTAGTTGATTTTATATTCTCCTAATACTTTTCAGGTACTTATGGGGCATAATGTAGATAAATTTGTTTTTACACAAATCTATCTACATTCTTTATTGAATCATAATATAATCAGCGTAACTTAAATCTATTCCATATAAGTATCAATGTGTAAGCTACGATTACATTTACTAATAAATACCATTTCATTCAAATTACCATTTTCTTAACTTATTTTCTTTATTGATGTCTATATTCTCATCTTTAAAACCTTTTAATACATCTACTAATGTTTCTATATCTGTCTTCTTTGGATGATAACTTTCAGTTGCATCTGTATGGAACTGAAAGTTATCATACAAATCCGGATAATTTGTCCTAAAGTATGATATTAGATGTGACTTTCCATCCCCTACAAGTATTATTATATAACCTTTATCTTTATTAGCTACTTCTTTTACTTTATCAATAAATAATTTTTCTATCTTTCTAGGCACATGCATATATTTCTTGAATCTACTTAACTCTCTATCACCCTCAACCGCTTCTTTTGATTCTTTATTTAATTTATCTAACTCTTTTATTAGACTACATTCTGAATATCTAAGTGTCAATGCTTTTTCCATATTACCACCTTAATAATATATACTTTAACTTGATTATATAAAATCAAATTTAATATTTTCACCCTTTTTATATTTTATATTAAAATTTAATACAATAAAAGAGCCAAACTATATCATTACCTACTCGCTTTAGTATTTTACTATAGATAATATATACTCCTTATCAAGCCAGAAGCTCTTTTTCACATGGGTTCTACCATCTGGCAATAAATATGTATCATTCTTATTTTGTGCATGTGGCCTTGTATGGCAAAACTTATTAAACTTAGATCCCGGTAAATTATCATATGTTTTGCTTCCTATAACCTCTATCTCAATACCTTCTCTTATAACTCTAACTGTTTCTTCCCAGGTATCTTTTAATTTAGAATCTAATACTCTTAAAGGCATATTCCATAGCTTTATTTTATAAAGCCTCAAGTTATTATCCTTATCATACTTAAATACAACAAATAAGTATTTTTGCTCTGCAAATAAATCTCTAAGTTCTGATGCTTCCCACGTTTCATTTATTATTTCAGTATATTTAAAAGTCTTAAAAGACATATGTTCTTTAATTTTACCATTCTTCTCTATGCGTATAGTTTTAAGTTTTATATTAGCTTTTGCAAACTCTTCTATAGTACTATCTAAGTCTTTTAGATTACTATCATTGATTCCTAAAACTCTGCTACATAAAATTTGAACATAGTTTTTAGGAAGTTTATTATCTTTATTATATAAACTAATATCTAATTCACTACAAATTTCATCTATGCTCTTATTATAAAATGGAGCAAACTTATCTTCTAAAACCTCTTCTATACTCTTTTTCGTATCTTTTAAAATACTATATGATTTTTCTCCTTTATCTCCAAAGTGATTTCTAAGCAAATAAGTCATGTACGATGATTTTAAACTATAGGCTCTTTGCATTGCTAACTTATCAGAGAATGGCTGCTCTCTTAATGAGTTTTTATTAGCTCCTTTTGAGCAAGCTCCTAAGTAGTTAGTATCCGCTTCTGATATTTCATGAGCTTTACCTTCTCTTATTTTAGTAACTATAGTTTCCCAGTCATTTCTTATAACTATTAAATCCTCTTTGGAGAATTCATGTAACATAATATCCGTTATATTATAATCTTTCTTTTCTAACTCTTTTTTCCACTCATAGAAAACTAATAATAATTTTTCGTTCTTGCTCCAGAATGAGCTTGTTTCAAATGTTTTATCATACTCTTCCATATAATTTATAATATTTAAAACTAATCTTTCTTTAGCTGATATCGTCTTATTTTTATTTATTTTATATGGTGTAACCTTAAGCTCAACTCCTACATGAGAAAAATCGGCCTCAGCCTTAGAATTCACTTCATATCCAAAATAACTTTCCTCTACAACTTGTCCTAAGTTACCTTTTCCTCTATTATTTTCTAATCTATAGAACTGATCTATATCCCCAAAATTTTTACCTCTTATATTTTTTGCATACTCAACTATTGAGTCTATTGATTTATCATTATAATTCACTTTCAATGCCCCCATTTAAAATTTACTTGCTATTGTAATTTACTATATCCTTAGCATATTATATTTATATTAAATAAGTTTATATATGTATATATGAGCCTAAATAAAATAAAAAATAGCTATCACAAAACAATTTCGAATTATTCATGCGACAGCTATATTTTGTAATTTATAACATTTCAACCTCTTTTAATTTTTTATTTATTTTGAATGTTTGTGGTTGCTCAAGTCCTACAATTACCATCGGAACTGTTAGTATATTTCTAAAAGGATTTAGATATTGTAGAAATTTTTCATATGTACCTATCGAACCATCAAAATTACCTGCCAATTTCATACTATGTGTAGCACAAATAATAATGCCTGCACTTGTCTGTATCGCTTTTTCAACATGATTTAATTCCCCTGATAAAACTGGTTTTATTAAATTCCAAGCAACTGCCTCTCCATGATTAAAAGCAACTTCTATAGCTACCTCTTCTTTTGCAAAATCAAGGGTCCACCAATGACTTTTACTTGTAGGCCTATATTCAGAGTCATTAAAGATTGGACTTTGTCTCTGCCAACCAAAGTTATCATTTAATCTTCTATCAATAAGTTTATTTATTGCATCTGAGATAGATTTTTTTGAACTACGTTCACTATAATTATACTCATTTATTATATCTTGATCTGTAATATTAGTTAAAACATCTTGAACCTCATTCCAAAGATGTATATAATTTGGATCATTTTCAAAAATTGTCAAACCATTTCGGAATGAATGTACTCTATAATTCATATTACCTCCTAATATTTAATCTTTTCTAGAAAGATTAGGGCTATCTATTTAAGTATACTATAATAATACTTATACTTAAATAGATATGAATTCAGAGAAAATACCACACCCCCAAGATAAATCTTAAAAATTATACGTTTTTTAATTCTAAAACATAAAAAATACGAGATAGCAAAAAATATAGTATAGCGCAGATAAAAAGAGCTATCACAGAACAATTTCAAATTATTCATGCAACAACTCTTATTAATTAAATTTATACTATTTATTTAGTTATAGCAACTTCTCTTAATCCTAGATTATCTTCTTCATCTTTATATATATCTAATATAGTATTTCCCATCTTTTCAACTAATCCAACAACTAAAGCATTACCCATACAGAAATATCTAGCTCTCTCAGTCATTCCTGTATTGGTCCAGTTATCTCTAAATCCATTTAATCTTTCAGCTTCTATTGGAGTTAATTTTCTTAATCTACCAGTTGCAGGATCTTCTACTACATGAGAACTTCTATTTACAGAAGCTTCACTTGTAAGCATAGTTCTAGCAGGTCTATCTGTGTAATCTGGGAATGCTAATGCTCCTTCACTAAATACATATTCATGACCTGTTTTACTAATTCTATTAATTCTCTTAGCCGCCTTAGGAGCTTTCCACTTTTCTAATATAACCTCATCCGTATCTATATAATATTTTTCATCTACATCCGATTCTAATATATCTCTTAATAAAGTAAACTCTCCATCATACTTAGGAACAGTCTTTTCTGTATATATAGATCCATTGCTCATTATACCTGAGTTCTCAAACTCAAACTTAAAGTTATCTGATATATCAACTATATCTTCATACTCCATTTGTATATTACTTTTTTTAACTTTTTCAACTTTATCTATTGGTAATATAGAGAATTCATCTTGGAAAAATCCTTCTTCGTGAATCCATCCTTCTAAATTATCTTTATTTAATCTATTAAACAAATTGGTATCATTTTTAAATGCAAATATAAATACCCTTCTTCTTCTTTGAGAGAATCCATATTCCGCTGCATTTATAACTCTCCACTCAACTGAATATCCTAAATCATTAAAACAAGCTAACATAACACCAAAGTCACGACCTCTTTGCTTAGCTGGTGATTTTAATAATCTATCTACATTTTCAAGTAAAACAAATTTAGGTTGCTTTTCTTTTAAAATTTCACGTATCTGCCACCATAAAACACCTTTAACACCTTGAATACCCTTTGCTCCCGTTCTAGCTACAGAATAATCTTGGCATGGAAACCCTCCAACTAATAAGTCATGCTCAGGGATATCTCTTTTGTCTACAGAAGAAATATCTTCATTCACATGAAAATCTTTCTTTCCAAAATGATTAACATAACAATCATATGCATGTTGAACTTTTTTACCTGGCTCCCATTGATTTGCCCATACAAAATCAAATTCATCAGAACTATCTTTTAATCCTAAATGGAAGCCACCTACTCCTGCGAATAATTCACAAACTTTCATCGGTCTACCTCCTAGTAATTAATTCTTATCATATCGTCTTATATTTTATTATTATACTACAAACTAATGTTCTTGAACAGATCAATTGTAAAATAATTTTTCCCATAATTAAGATAAATATATCTAAAGGTTCATTTATCTTTATTTAATTCGTAGATTTTTAATACTACATAAATAAATATGCTTAATTTGACTATTATTACATAAACATCACTATGTGCTATTTCAATATAAATATAACTTTTCATCTATATTTTTCAATCTCTTTTACTTTAGATTTTCCAAGATTTAATCTATATTTTTTATACAATTTCATGTATATTAAACTATAAAGCAAAACCTTACAGCTACTATATTGTAAGGTCTTATTCTAAATTAAATTTAGCTATATTTTTATTATAAAAATTGTCATTTTCAAATACCAAATCTAATTCTCCTTTATAATCTATTGGTATTTCAAATGTAATATTAGGCGTTATGTTAATACTAGGACCTAAATCTAAGTTCATAATTTCAGTTTTGTTATTTAAATATGATACATTATATACTTTTTTATTTTCATCTTCTAAAATAAATTCAGATATATTTATATTATTGTTATTATTTAATTTATTTTCTAGGTTTAATTTAACATGTAAAAATAACTTTCCATTACTAGGTTTTATAAATTCATTTCCAAAATCTCGCACTGCATTATTTAAGGTTATATTGATTCGCTTTGATTTACTTATTGGCATAGTACCTGTATTAGAATTTCCTACTACACCTACAATTACTAACAAAGCAACTAAGTAAACTACATGTTTAACCTTTAAGGTAAATTTAGCTTCTTGTTGCTTTCTTTTTCTTCTACGAAACTTTCTCGGATCACTATTTAATCTTTTCTCCCATTCCTCTGTATGTTTTGTAAATCTACGTTCTGGAGCTACACGATAACTATCTCGATCATACTTCGGAGCTCCATCCGGCCCTATTTTGTAATTCTTATACATATTCCCCCCCTTTTTATCTATATAATCAAAATTGTTATATGAATTATAATCAATCTTATATATTTAGCCTAAAAAATGTGTACCTCCATTTTAGATGATAATATTTAATATCTTAATTATTACTAATCATGGAAAATACACACTTTTTTATATTCTATAATTCTTTCTTTTTCTTAGATTTAAAATACCCAAATCCAAATACTCCAGCTACTACTACACCTGCACCTACTGCCAATTTCTCTGTGCTGTCTTTTTTAGCATCTGCTTTCCCCTTCAAATTGTATTTAGAGTATATATCTTCTACATCACCCATACCTTCTGGAACTTTATATGAGCCATCATATCCATCATTATATGCTGTATCTTTAAGTTTTTTTAAATTTTCAACTCCTGATTCATACCCTTCTTTATACCAATTGTTATACTTTTCCTTATCATAATTTGGTGACTTATATTCCTCTTGAGTAAATGCAAATTTATATCCATTTTCCTTATAGTGATTTGATAGTTCTTCTTGACCTTTATTAAAGTTTTCTATGTATACTTCTCTAAACTCTTCTTCTATAGTATTAATATCAAAATTATCGATATCCTTTTTCCCATTTTCTAGACCTAAATTAGTATACTCATTTGATTTTTTCTCTTTATATTCAGATATACCTGTACTGTATCCTAAAACGAATGATTGCTGTAATACTTCATTTTCATATAATTTAGACTCTGAATTCTCACCTTTAATACCTATATCATACCCCTTTTTGTTTGCTAACTCTTTTTCACTGTTTAGCTTTTTTTCTCCTATATAAAAGCCTTCATTGTATTTTTCTTCATATAAATCAGTATAACTACCTGAGTAATCTATATACTGTGTATTACCTTTATATCCATCTTCATATCCTGCATTATATGCTTTAGTTTTAACCTCTTGTTTTATCTTCTCTTCACTATTTATACTAGATTCTGAACTACTAGATTTACTACTATTATTTGAACTACTACTGCTAGAACTATTATTACTGGAGCCATTATATGGACATCCGTTTGTATGTAAATGTGCTGGGTGTCCACCACAATGATAGTGGTAACTTCCTAATCCTGATTTATTTTTGTTGTCCTTATGACCTCCACTTGAATCAGTTCTACCTGAATGAGCATCTACTGATATAGCACTTATCATAAACATTGCAGATGCTAACGATATTAGTTTTTTTGATTTCATATTTTTCCTCATTTTATCCTCCTAATTTGTAGTCATTAGAAGTATATCATCATTTTTTCGCATTTTTTGTCAAATTTTGTATATTTTGTTTTATTTTCAAATTATTTTTCACTAACTTAATTTTTATAAAATAGAAAGCGTAAAGAAATTAATATCAGGTTAAGCATAACTCTATCTGTATCTTTAACAACAGTTGTTGAATCCATTGCATGAGAATCATTATATAAATACAAAAAAATAGTGTATATAAATACACTAAATAACTATATAAATTAAATTGCATTACATTTTATAACTCCAAGAGCACTCCCTATAATTCTAGCTTCATGTACACTTACTACTATAGTTTCATAATTCTTATTTTCAGGTATCAGTATTAACTTATTCCCATCTACCTCAAACCTTTTAAGAGTAGCATGTCCATCTACTTCTACAGCAACAATACTTTTTTACTAACATTATTATCTTTCCTTATAACAACATAATCCCCATCATCAATACCTGCATCAATCATACTGTCTCCCTTTACTTTAAGCATAAATAAATCCTTATCCCTTTTAATAACATCCCTTGGAATATAGAAATATTCGTCATACTCTTCATTCATATATATAGGAGAACCTGCTGATATCTCACTTAATAAAGGTAATTTTAATGAATCAACTTCTTCTCCACTATCTGATGATATTACACATTGATTAAGTGACCAATCTTTTTCAAATAAGTACTCTCTCCCATTATCTATTCCTACATATTTATACTTTTCTATACAATCATATATATTAACAGGGGCATTATATTTAATTTCCTTTTTACTTTCACAAATATCAAATGTTAATTGCTCTTGGTTTAATTTATCTTTTTTATCTTTTTTATCTTTTTTATCTTTTTTAGTTTTATTATTCATAAATTCACCTTTTCTTTATTTTAAAATTAACACTATCTTAGTTATAATTATACAAAAGAATCTGATTTATATAAATAAAAATTATGCATTAAATCTATCAATTTTTACATAAAAAATGAGTAGCTGTTTATAAAATATAAATTGCTACTCATTTTTATCTTTAATATTATCTATTTCTTATATACCTCTAGTAAATATCTTATTTATTTAAATCTTTATTAATTGATAAATAATAATCTGTTAAATCTTTATGAACTATATTTCCATCTGCTTCATAAAGTATACTTAACTTTCCATCATTAAAAGATAAAGAAGAGTATCCTCCACCATCTTTATTACCATTTTCAGGATAAGGAACGCATAATTCCTTAACACCTTTAGATAAATCATCAAAATCAATCATATAAACAGTTATATTATCTCTAACATATTGACCTACAGTATTTTTAGGTGCTGAAATTAATCCAATTCTATGACCATCTTTAGCAGTAACTTTAATAAATGATCCTTGGCAACCTGATCCTGAACCAGTTGAAATTTTACGATGTAAAGGCTCATAAGTTTGCCATGTATTTCCTAAATCATGAGATATGTATGCTGATCTATATCCAGTTGAATCATGTCTTGTACTCATGATTAAAGCTCCATCTAATTCAATTACCATATTCTCAGAAGTTCTTGAATTAGGTACTTTATTTCCCATAGTCCATGTTTCACCATTATCTTTTGAATATATAATAGTTGAATAATAATTGTTAGTATTATTTTCTCTTAATGCAATTTGTGCTGGCATAACTATTGTTCCATCAGGCATTGTAATACCAGATCCAACACCACCTAACCATCCAATTGTATTACTTGGTTGATTTTTTATTCTTGCAGTGTTTGTTGTTAAATCTATTTTATCAGACCATGTTAATCCATTATCATCAGAATAAGTCATTTGAACAGACCAATCACTTCTTAATGAAGTTGTGCTACTTGCCCAGTTACCATTTTTATTCCATGATCCCGCAATTAATATAATTCTACCTGTATCTGTAACGACTGTTGTTGAATCCATTACACGAGAATAAGTTGAATTAACACGGTCATTTTTCATTACTGTTTTATAGTCCCATGTTTTTCCACCATCAGTACTTCTAGCAGCTCCAATATCAATAAATGCATGATCTGCTGCTCCATTATAGCGAATATCTGAAAATGCTAACATAGTTCCATCTGATAACGTTTGCCCACTGGGTATTCTAAAATATTTTGCATTCCATGAATTATTACTTCTATCAAATACAGTTGTTTGTTGAGGTTGATTACTTGTGTTTAAATTACTTGCAAATACACCACTGATATTACATACTGCTAAAACAATTGACATACTTAGAATTTTAAAGCTTTTGATAATTTTTTTCATTTTTATCCCCCTTTAATTAATTCTGTTGCAAAATTGCACCTATTTATGAAAAATTATACCATTTTTTTTCAATCAAGTATAGTATTTTATAATTTTTATTTATATAATTTTTTTTATATTTATAATAAATCGAAAATTCTATTAAAGCTAATTTATAAAATAAAAAACACCTTAAACATTAAGGTGTTTATATAATGCATATTTAGTTAAAATAATTGCTATTCAAAATCATCAATATCTTCACTATCACTATTATTTCGATTTTTCTTTATTATTTTAGAAATTATTATATTAATCTCTATCAGTACAGCAGTAATTACAGCTAATCCATAGTAACCAAGACCGATAGTAACACCTATAGCTGCCAAACTAAAAATAATACTTGCCGTTGTTAAACCTCTTACAAGTTCTTCATTTTCATTTCTTTGAGTAAATATAACTCCACCACCTATAAAACCTATAGAGCTAATTATTGTTGATATAAGTCTTGATGGATCTGCTTCATGCCCTATTCCATAGGCTGATAGTACAGTCAATAATGTACATCCAACAGTTAGTGTTGACAATGTACCAAATCCAACTATTCCTTCACCTCTATTTGATCTTTCAATTCCTATTCCCCCACCAATAATAGCTGCTAGTATTAATTTTGGTATATGTTCTTGTAATGCTATTAATTCTTCCATTTATATTATCCTTTCTTATTTTGTAAATTTTTATCATACACAATATATCCCTAATTTTATTTTCAGATTAACTTTGCTATTTATATTAATTATATTACATATTTATCAATATCTAAACATCTAGTATAATTAAATCTAGAAAGATAACTATGGGGTGAATTAAATGAAGAAAAAAATCAAGGTCGTTGCGGCTGTCATAGAAAATGAAAATAACGAGATACTATGTGCTTTAAGGTCTCCTAAAATGTCAATTCCAAATCAATGGGAGTTTCCTGGTGGTAAAGTAGAAGAAAATGAGTCTCTACAAGAAGCAATAGAAAGAGAAATCCAAGAAGAGCTAAAATGTGATATAAAAGCTTTAGATGTGTATCATAACAACACACATGAATATGATACATTCATAGTAAACCTTACAAGTTTAAGATGTAAACTAGTAAAAGGAACTCCTATAAATGAAGAACACTCTAAACTTGTATGGCTAAAAAGAGAAAATTTAGATTCTCTAAAGTGGGCTCCGGCTGATATACCTACTGTACACCAATTAATAAAAGAAATATAAAATATTAAGTTTTTAAATATAAAATAATAAATACAGGATAAATAGCTAAATATATAACTATTTACCCTGTATTTTTATATAAACAATCTACACTTAAAAATTTTATTCCTCAACAAACTTTGCTAACTCTTCATTAAATTTATCTTTTTGATCATAAAATGATGCATGACCACTGAAATTAAATGGCATAAGCTTTGAATTTTTAATGCCTTTATGTTGTATTTGACCAAGTTCAAATGGAACAACCTTATCATGAATACCATGAATAATTAAAGTTGGAACATTTATTGTTCCTAAGTCATAAAATAACACTTCATTTATCCAAGTATTTGCAATAGCCGCAGTTGACCATCCAGCTGCCTGTAATCCTAATTGGAAGAACCAATCAGAGAATGGCCCCGTTATATGCTGATAGAAAAATATATTTCCAAAATCCTGAAGCATTTTAGGTCTATCTGTATATGTTCCTTCTATAATTTGTAAAACTGTTTCTTTATCCAATCCATAAGGGAAATTAGAGCGCTTTATTAGACTTGGTGCAGCAGCAGCAAAAAGAGCAAGCTTTGATACACCATGACTATTATGTCTAGCCATATATCTAATAGCTATTGCTCCTCCAGTTGAATGCCCTGCTAATGTAATATCCTGTAATCCTAATGCATCAATTACACATCTAACATCATCTGACAATGTGTTGTAATCATATCCGTCCCATGGTTTATCTGATTTTCCAAACCCTCTTATATCTATTCCTATACATCTATATCCCATCCTTGGAAGTTCATTGAACTGATATTCAAATAATTTATGGCTTCCAGGCCAACCATGGATAAATAGTATTGTCTTTTTTCCTTCTGGATTAAGATCCTCTACATATATTTTTACATTTGTCGCAACCTTAACATAATATCCCATCTATAACCTCCAATATTTAAATAATTATACTAATAAATTATTCGCTTAGATAATAATTTATGAATAATTAATCATTTTTAAATACTGGATTATTTAGCTTCCAACAAATCATTCAGTGAAATGTATGGTTTTATTTTCTAAATCTAAAACCTTATTCTGTGTTCTCTATTTTATATATTATGTGAGATATAGTAATAAACCATGCAAATAGAAATGTTACAATAAAAATTATTGCAATGAACCTATAAAAATCATTTGGGAATAAATCATATATAAATATTCTGGTTTCTAATGGTATTAGTCCAAATATCGGTACAAATATAATGTTTAAAAGTCTCAATATAAAAATTTTAATTTTTTTGATTGCACTTTTACTAGAATTATTTTTCATATGCATTGGTTTCTCCCTTTCAGAGTTTAGATATTTGCTTTACTTAACCATATATTTTGAAATACTTTCAATAACCGTTTTAGCAAAATCTCCCCTTACTTTTTTATACTCGACATCATCAAATTTGTTTTTGCCTATGATTTTTATGTATATCAATTATTAAATTAATTATAACATATTTTATATTTTCTCATATATCCACTAAAACAAATGATTTATAGACACTTTTGTTTTAAATATCTTTTATATCAAATTAATTAAATAATATTTTATTTTCATATAATAATATTTTTGATTTATAATTATTTTAAAAATATTATTATAAAATATTTTTAAAATATAGGTTGCATTTCTCGACAAAATACATATATTAAAATTAGGTTACCAAAAATAACCTATTTATAAAAATAGTTATACAAAACATTTAAATGGACTTAAAAATTTAGCCGACTCTAATTTAAAAGAAATAAGGTATGTTGAAAATCAAGTAGATATTTTAAGAAACTTTAGTGGTTTGAAGGTTTAAACACAAACTCTTTCTGCATCTTGTTCATTAACTCTTCCTATTTATTATATAAGGTTGTCATCTCCTCAAAATAGAACAAATGCAAAATTTAAGCTTAATTTTTATTATAGTGCTCAACCACTTATTATTCTTACAGATATAGTGTCTATTTATTGGGTGACTAGACATTATCAAGTTCCACCCTAATTTTACCTATAGAAAAAAGCTGGCAGTAGCTTTTGATATAGGTATGACTGAAACAAAAGTAGAAAATAACGGTCCAAAGGTATTTTGCTTAGGTTATAAATTTAAAATGAATTCACAAAATAGCACTTACTATTGAAGATATGATAAGTTCACATTTAATTGTTTATAATAATTACGCTCGAAAAGATATAAAACTATACGCAGAATATGGTCATAGTAATATTTCAGTTACGACATCATTCTCAATTCCTGGAGCTGGTTCAATAACAATTACCCCTGGTTCAGTAAAGATAATATCAAAACAGTAAAATAACCGAAAATGTAGTTAAATATAAATAAAAATAGTCCCAAGATATATTGGGACTATTTTTTATATTTATTATTGTGAAATAGTATAATCACTATGCTTATCAGTTCTATTAGCAATATAGTATTTACCCTTTTTGTAAATTTTATCTTTCTAAGTTACATCATAATCAAACTTAATAAGTAAAATATCAGATAATTTACCCATCATTTAGATTATATTCGTTTAATAGTTAATATCTACATTATAACCGATTTTTTTACTATTTATCATGAAATTATTTAACTTAATTACATTGACAAATCACGAAAAAACGTATGATTTATAGACGGTTTTAAATTATTTAGAAATACTATAATATAAAGATTATTTTGTTAATGCTTAGAAATCAAAATTATAGTTAGAATGTACATATATATAAATCAAATAAAAATAAACTTAATTTAAAGTATACTTAATAAATTAAAAAGTTATTTAAATTTAATAAATAAAATTTCAAAATAAACGTATAAATAAAAAAAGAGTTAACGTATAAAAATGTAATGATTCCAACACATTTATTCTTTTTAGTCCCTAAAACTTAAATTTTAGGGACTGTTAAAATATTTATTTAATCAATATGGTATAGTAGCATTAATACTATTTATAAAAAGGGAGGAAAATAAATGATAAATATATTAATAGGTCTTGGGTTTATAGATAGAGGGACTCGGCTAAAGAAAACTAAAAATATAAAAAGATATGCATTTGATAGTCCAGAAAAAGTAAACGATAAGGATGGATATATAAATTTAATTTCTAAAGCATATTTTTTAACTGGGATAATTTCAATTATTTTTGGGTTAATTATAGCATTAGATAAATTTATTTTTGAGATACCACTAGAGATAGCCATATCAGTAGCTGTGATATTTATTATATTTATTTTTTCAGAGGTAATTATAATAAAGAAAAAAAGGTACAAATTTATTCAATAAGATTGAGATCTAAAAACACATTTAAAGATATCTAGTAAAAATGCCCTTAGAATCAATTTATTTGGATTCTAAGGGCTTTAACTTTATCTCAAATACCTAAAACTACTTATCTATTTTACATAAAACGGTATTTTTGAATTTTAAAAAGATTATCAATTGTTAATGTCCTAGCTAAAATTAAATTTCATCTAAAAATTTTTTATATTTACCTAGAAATTCCTCTATATCTTTAGATTTATCCCAAATTTCTATTGCACAAGGATCAAGTAAATAAAGTATAGAATCATTTAAAAGTTCAACATATTCTCCATCTTGAGATCCAAGGGCATTTCTTCTAACTTTCAATCCTTTACTTTTATAATATCTTTTTGTTTCTTTATATAATTCTTCTCGTTTTGTTATATAATTTTTGACTTCATTGTTTGAAAAACTATAGGCATCTACTATTGTTTCCCCTTCTATAAAAGTTTCTTTTGGACCTATTTTTTTATCCCAAAGATGAATTTCACTCCAACTAAAATATATCTCATCTTCGCCTGGTACAAATGAGAATTTTGAAATAACATATAAATAATTATTATAATTTATTTCATAGTAATCAGGTAGATCTTCAAAGTTAAAAAAATAATTTGTATAATCATTTGAAAGAACTTCTTTTTTTACAAAAGGAATGCTTTCAATAAATTTGTATATTGATTCTTCACTTTCAAAAACTCCTATATCATAGCATTTTTCATATTGTTCAATTTTTAATAAATATGACATAATATCTCCTTAATCCTAACTTATTTATTTTTTAATTTCTTCAAATATTAAAATAATCTTTATTTCTCATTATACAGTAGTTTTTAGCTTAATTATAATAAAAATTAGATTTTAACAATAGTCGTTTAAATCAGTTAAAACAGATGTTTTCAGGGTCATTTCTGAAAATGCTATTCTCTAAAAACACATTTAAAGATATCTAGTAAAAAATCCCTTAAAATTAATTTATTTGAATTTTAAGGGATTTATATTTGTTTTAAATACATAACTAGTCCATAAAGTAAAATTTTAAGGCTTATTCTTTTAATATAAAAAAACTGCACATAAAATCATATTTTTTATTGAACAGTTTATTAAAATTTATGACTACTTTTTAATTAAATATTTTTTATCATTATTAAACATATATTTATTTCATCCCAAAGTTCTTTTATTTCTTCCAATGGATAAAAACCGACACTTTGATAGAATTTTCTTGTATCTGCATAGTACTTATTCGAATTTGATGGTCCTAGTGTTTTAACCTGAAGAAATTTAGTACCCATGTTGGATAATGTATTATTAGCAACCTCAACTAATGATTTTCCTACATACTTACCTTGATATTCTTTTAATACTCCTATAACATATATTTCTGATGTATACTCATTATTATGCTTTATACTTATAAATCCAATAGGTTTCTCTAAGTCATAAGCTACATAGAATTTAGTATCTTTTACACCTTCTACATATTCAACTATAGCCTCTTCAATATCAAACCACTCAGGAAGTTTTCTTAATATACAATCAGTAACGTTAGACTTAACCTCAATATCATGTATTTCTATAATCTTAAACATAATTCCCCCCCTAGCATTTTTATCATTCATCTTGAAACATTTTCTAACTAAATTATATCAGAACTTTTAATTTGAGTGTGTTCACAATAACAGATGTTTTTGTAGCTATTATTTAAAATAATTTTTATTGATATGCATTTTCCACCATAAATTCATTTACCTCAATATAACTTATTTTACTTTAGTAATTATAGTTTTTGCAGCCTCATAAGCAGATAAATTAGTTATATCTATTTTAGGATAAATCACATCATCAAAAGCTTTTCTTGATTCATTTAAAGCTCTTTGAATACGGTCATAACTTCTATTATCAATATTCATTCTATTAATATTTTCCTCTTCGCTACACCAAAGTAAAAACGGAATAAAGTTATATTCCACTTTAGAAATTTCCATTAAAACATTTTGAAATACTTCTTTCCTTCGACCATGAAATCCATACGAAAAAACTACAGTATTAATAGTAGAACATTTTAAATAATTAATCAGTAAATCGCTAATATTCTTTGATATTGTAGGTATTGTGTCATCATTTAAAATAAATGGATTCATCATCCTACATGAATCAGAATCAACATAAGCTGAATTTGGTAATTGCTTAATAATTTCCTTACAAATAGTAGTTTTTCCTATTCCATTTGGCCCACATAAAAATAAAATTTCTTTCATGAAAATACCTCTTCTTATTAAATTAATATTTACAATAAATATTAATTTAATTGTATCACAACTATTTTTATCAAGTCTCCGCTAAGATAATTGTGATTGATATCATTCTTAATAAATACTATTTCCTAAAAATTTGTTTAAAGATATCTAGTAAAAAAGCCCTTAAAATCCATTTATTTGGATTTTAAGGGCTTTAGCTTTATTTAAAATCCATAACTCTAGTTCCTAAAGTAAAATTTTGAGACTTTTTGTTTTGATATAAAAAAACTGTACATAAATGGTATTTTTTATTTCTTGTACAGTTTGGCTAGTAATTTAAATAATTTTTAGATATGTTATAAATCGTTAAACCTGTTAATCAAAGCATATATTAAAATTATAAAGTATGTCATATTTGTATATTTTTATAAATTCTCTTCAGGTTTTGGATAATACTTCTCGAAAATAGGACTTATACATAGCCCAATACTAATACCTATTACTATAGCAAATACTATGTTAATGTATTGTTCTGTTAAATTAATAAATCCTATTATTACAGAAGTCAAAATGCAGTTGCCTTTCAAATGTTTACTATACATTAATTTATATGTTTCACTATATGTGCCATCCAAATTTGATTTTTTTATATATCTATTAATTTCAATTAATCGGTGCAAAATACTATATATAATGTAAAAAGTAAAACTATAAAATAAGACATCTATTAAATTTTCAGTCACTATAACCCCCCCTAATTTTATTAAATATTTATTTTTCATTATATAAAAATTATTAATTTAATTATAACAAAACTTAGAGTTTAACAGTTGTTCTCTAAATTTGAGAAATAGTTAAAGTTTCAACTTTAATCTAATTTATCATCCAATTGTAATGATTTGAGTCTTTTATATATTTTTTCATGATTGTATAAAAATATAACTAGGTAAGACTTTATTAAAACACATTATCTAAATGATATATTGACGTATATTTAGGAAACTACAAAATCACTCCTACTTTAACTATCTACCTATAAAACATATTTAGAGGAGCATTGATATTAGTACTCCTTTGTTGTGGTTAATATTTAATTAAATCCTTGATTAATTAACTCTAAAGATGATTTTATGTTTTCTTTTTCGATTTCACTCAAATTCTCTTCCTTTAATCTTGATTCGAATTCTGTTTTAATGAATTTAATATTGTTTAAAAATAATTTTTTTTCAATTTCTTTATTAACTAATCTATCGTCAAACTTTTTATTCTTAATGTTTTTTAATTTATTTAATAGAGTAGCTTGTTTTTCTATGGGTATTTCTTCACCTGCATAATCGCTATAACTGAAATAAACCAAATTAAAAACCATATATTTATTTAAATCTGTATATTCATATATCTTCTCAAAATTATCAACTAAAAGATCTGGATTAAAATATTGTTTTTCTTTATTTTCTTTACTCCATAATTTGTTAATTGTAAAAAATTCATTTAACTGATAATTTATATTAGTCTGATTCATAAATTCTCCAACTGGATTAATACCATAATCAATAGAATCTGAATACTTAATTAATTTTATTTGTTTTATTAATTTATCTTTTTGGGACATATTACTATAAAGGCAATTTACAAACCCAACTAATTGATAATTTCCATTTCCTAAAATTTCTTTTTTTTGTTGATCATAATCACCTTTTTTTAATCCTTTTAATTCTTCATCAATTAATTTATCTCTTAGTTTAACTAAGTCACTACTATTCATATTTTTATATTCTTTAGTTTCATAATCCCAAGTATGGACATATTTATCATTATTATCAGAAGAATTGCATCCAACAGATATTAATGATATTACCATACTCATAAATACAATAATTGCTTTTTTCATAAAATCATCCTTTACCAAAAAGTTTGTAATATTTTATTTCATTATTTTTCGTTCTGTGAGAATTAGATACTTGTAATTTTGCTAACAAGTTAGTTCTTTTTCCTTCATCTGAATGAGCAGCATAAGAAAAAGAATAAGTTTATTTTGTATAATAATAGCCCTTCTTATGATTATTCAAGATAAAGCCGTATAAACACATTGCCCTTATAATCCAAATAAATAGATTATAAGGGCTTTAACTTTACTTAAAATGCATAATTTTAGTCACTAAAAATGCATAATTTTAGTCACTAAAGTAAAATTTAATGACTAGTTATTTGTTTAAATCAATATACTTTATTGCTTTTTTTGCTTTTTTACTTAAATTATCACCTTGACAAGCCTTTTTGAAATTCTCTCTCAAAGATTTCTGTTGTTCTTGACTTTGCAATCCAATTGAGCTTTGAACAGACTCTAGGGCGTCTTTTAAGATATCAGAACCAACAAAGTCACATAGTTCTTGTAAATTATCAATTAGAAATTTTAAACTTTCAGGTGATTCATAGTACTTAGGATCTTTGCCTTTTTCTTGTAAATATTGGCTGATTTGATATATTGTATTTATATTATTAAGGAAACTACCTGATGGATCTATCACATCATTTATGCTGTTTTCGTAGTCAACAATTTCAATTTGTTTTA
>NZ_JAFFPK010000094.1 GCF_017590215.1 Clostridium sp. CCUG 7971 | reverse complement strand
TTTCTTTAAATTTTTTAACTCCTATTGTAGCTAGTGTGGCTATTCCTGCGATTGAACCTACAGCTAATAATACATTTTTAGTATTTTTATTTAACTTTTTACCCATAAATTAATCCTCTCCTCTTTATTTTAGTTAGATTACTTACTTTTATTGTAGTTTATGTCACTCTAGTTATATATATACGATGTTTAATATTTTTCATTTAAAAACATTAAACACACTTAATTTTTTAATAGATAATATTTCCAATAAAAAATCGTACCTATTAAGATACGATTTTTATTCTATAAATTAATTTTATTAAGTTTTAATTACAGTATTTTATTATGCTTCTTTTTTAGTTCTAAAATATAATGAGTAAATAAGAACTACTGCAAAACATATTACCGGTACTAAAAATGATGAACGAACAGCTGCTTCTGCACCTGTAAAAGATGGAACTATATTAGATAAATCACCATTGTCTACAAATTTTCCCATAATAGGTGTTATAACTGCTCCCCCAAGTATTGCCATTATAAGTCCTGCAGCACCAACTTTAACTTCTTCACCTAAATCTTTAAGTGCTATACCATAAATTGTTGGGAACATTAATGACATACAAGCTGATATTCCAACTAAGCACCACACTGATTGATATGTTGGTAAGTATATGGTTCCTAAACTACAAGCTATACCACCTATTGCAAACACCGCCATCATTATAGCTGGGTCTATGTATTTCATTAAGGCTGTGCATATCCAACGACATATTATAAATGATATTATTGCTATAAGATAGTACTCTGCTGCCGCTGCTTCATCAAGTCCTAGTGTAGTCATTACATATTTTATAGTCCAAGTCCAAACAGCTATTTGAACTCCAACATAGAAAAATTGAGCTATTACGCCAAATGTATAACGTGGTATTTTAATAAGTTTTTTTATTGAATGTACTATGTGAAGTTCTGCTGAAGTATCTTTTCCGAATCTTTATTTTTCTTGAAGAAACACCAAATTACTATAGCTATTATAACTAATCCTACATATGGTACACATACCCATAATAACTCATTACTACGTATTGCGCTTAAAGCTTCTGGACTCATTGCAATACGTTCTTCATAAGTTGCAGAATTTAAATTTCCTAATATTAAGTATTTAGCTAATATAATACCCGTTAAAGAACCTAAGGGGTTAAACGCTTGAGCTAGATTTAAGCGACGAACACTAGTCTCTTCATCACCTAATGAAATTACATATGGATTACAAGTAGTTTCCAATATAGAAAGACCTCCCGCTAAAACAAACACAGATGCTAAGAATAAATTAAAATTTTGTAACATTGCTGCTGGTATATATCCTATAGCTCCAATTATATATAATCCAAGGCCTACTAACACACCATGTCTGTATGAATATTTCTTTATTAAAATTGCCGCTGGTAATGCAAGTACTGCATATGATCCGTAAAATGCTACTTGAGTAAGTGAAGCATCCGCCGCTTCTAGCATAAATATTTTTCCAAAGGCTGGTACAAGATTATCAGTCATATTATTTAATAATCCCCAAAGTACAAAACATGATATAAGCATTATAAAATGAATTCTGTATTTTTTCGGAACGACAGAAATATTGTCTACACTTTTAGCTTTACCTTCCATAAATTTTCCCCCTATACATTTATAAAGTTTTAATCTAGCAGTGATGGATAAATTTTACTCATCAATCACTGCTAGAGCTTACTTACATTTATTTATTTTTCTATAGCGTTTAAATCCTGGGTGTCTACCTGTAACTCCATATCCATTTCTCATACCTATTAATCTATTGATATTATCTTTTGATATTTCTTTTTCTCCTCCTAGTAAGTGTGCTGTTAAGCTTATCTTTGCAAATAATTCTAATGTCTCCATTCTATAGTAAGCAGTTATTAAATCTGAACCAACAGTTAATGCTCCGTGGTTAGATAATAATAAAACATCATGTTCATCTAAATATGGAGCTATAGCATCTGGAACTTCATGTGTAGATGGAGTTCCATATGGAGTAACTGGTATAGACCCAATTGCTATTACTGTTTCAATCATTGTGTATCTATCCATATCAAGTTGAGCTACTGCAAATCCAGTTGCTGTTGGAGGATGAGCATGAACTACCGCTCCTACATCTTCTCTTTCCTGATAACATCTTAAATGCATTTTTATTTCTGAAGAAGGTTTTGCTCCTTCTGGTCCATCAAGAACATCCCCATTAGCATCTATATGAACTAATTTTTCTGGAGTTATAAAACTTTTACTTATTCCAGTAGGTGTTGCTAAAAAAGTTCCATCTTCTAATTTTACAGTTACATTTCCATCATTGGCTGCAACCCATCCTAATTGCCACATCTTATGACATACATCACACATTTGTTCTCTAACTTCCATATATTCTAAAGTCTTTGTACATTCCATAATATTTACCTCCCTAATTTAGCTATTATTCTACTACTACACCTTTTTGTAATATAACGTTTGCGTAAAGTGCTTTTTCTCCAGTTGCTATTATTGCATAAACATCTTTTGCTTCATCATAGAATTTAAACCGATCTATGGTTCCAATAGCTTCATTTCCTCTATTATCGTATTTGCTTATAATGGTTTTATATTCATCCCATATAGGTGTTTTGACTGTATCTTCTGTCATAACTTCCATTAATTTAACTGGCCTTTCTATGTAAGTATCTAGTGGAAATACTTTAAGTATTGCTTCTAATAATTTTGGTATTTCGTGTCCATCACAACGAACTACTTTACAATCTTTTCCTATACTTTCAGTAGGAAAATTCCCATCAGCTATTACTATTTGATCACTGTGACCCATTTCACATAATATCTTTAATAATTCTGGTGATAGTATTTGTGGCACTCCTTTTAACATTTAGCTACCTCCTTAGATTTAATAACATCTTTAAACTTTTCATAAAAAACATTCCATGAATTAAAATCTTTTGGCATGTAGTAAGATATCTTTTGAGAGTTTCTTATTATTTCACGAGCTTTATCTAAATTTTCAATCTCTCCACTTGCCATTAATTGTATTGCTATATTTCCTAGTACAGTAGCTTCAATAGGACCTGCAAAAACTTTACAGTTACATGAGTTTGCTGTCATTTGGCATAGTAATTTACTTTGAGTTCCTCCACCTACAATATACATAGCTTGATATTCTTTTTTGGTGCAATCTTTTATTTCTTCTAATGAGTATCTATATTTCATTGCTAAACTTTCATTTATGCATCTTACAATTTCACCTTCATTTTCTGGTACTTCTTGATTAGTTTTTAAACAGTAATCTTTTATTCTTTGAGGAATATTTCCAGATGGTATAAATACTGGGTCATCTGGATCTATAAAGCATTTAAAAGATTTAGATTCTTTTGCCATATCTTCTAGCTCTATAAAACTATATTCTTTTCCTTCTCTTTCCCATTGCCTTTTACTTTCTTGTATTAACCAAAGACCTATAATATTTTTCAAGAAAGATGACTTATCTCCATAAGCTCCTTCATTCGTTATATTATAATATCTTGATTTTTCATTAATAATCGGTTCATCAATTTCGCTTCCAAGTAAGGACCATGTTCCACAGCTTAAAAATATAAAATCTTTTTCTTTTGCTGGAACAGAAACTAATGCACTTTGTGTATCATGCCCTGCTACTGCAATTACATCTAACATATCTATTTTAAGTTCTTCACTTATATCCTCTGATATTTTTCCTATTACAGTTCCACTTGGCACTATTTTTGTAAATAGCTTTTTAGGTAATCCCAAAGAATCTATTACTTCACGGGACCAGCTTCTATTTTTTGCATCAAATAATTGAGTTGTTGATGCAATTGAGCTTTCTGTTACTTTTTTACCTGTTAATAAATAGTTAAATAAATCAGGCATTAGGAGCATCACATCTGCACTTTGCAGTAGATGTGATCTTTTTTCTTTTAATGATAATAACTGAAATACTGTATTTATCTCCATAAATTGATTTCCTGTTATATCATAAAATCTATCTTTAGATATTTTTTCAAAACTTTTCTCTATCATTCCAGATGTTCTTCCATCTCTGTAATGAATTGGGTTTTCAAGTAGTTGACCATATTCATCAAGTAGTGCAAAATCAACTCCCCAAGTATCTATACCTAAGCTATCAATTTTACCAAATTGTTTTGATTTTACTAGGCTTTGCTTTATTTCAAAGAAAAGTCTAAGTACATCCCAGTACATTGTTCCATTTAAAATTACAGGGTCATTTGAAAATCTATGAATTTCTTTTATATCTATTTTGGTCCCATCAAATACACCAAGCATGGCTCTTCCACTAGATGCACCAAAATCAAAAGCTAAGACTTGTTTTTTATTTTCCATAGTATCACCTGCTAAACTTTTTATTTATACATTGGCCCATAAGCTTTGCAAGCTCTATAATCTTGACCTTCTTTATCCATTCCAAATGCATTCCAACAAGATGGTCTAAATACTTTTTCCTCTTCTATATTGTGCATACTTACTGGTATTCTTAATATAGAACATAAAGTGATTATATCTGCCCCTATATGACCATAGCTTATTGCTCCGTGGTTAGCTCCCCAATTATTCATTACATCATAAGCTGATTTAAATGCACCTTTTCCTGTAAGTCTTGGTGCAAACCAAGTACAAGGCCAAGTATAGTCAGTTCTCTTCCATAATTTATCTGATACTTCATGTGGAAGATTTACAGTGTATCCTTCAACTAATTGAACAACAGGTCCAAGTCCCTTGACTAAATTTAAACGGATCATAGTTACTGGCATTTCAGCTTCTGTTAAGAATCTCGAAGAATATCCACCGCCTTTGAAATATCCGTTATTTGCAGGATTCCAAGTAGTTGATTTAAGTATATTTTCTTGATCTTCTTTAGTTACATCATACCAAGCTTTCATTACTCCATTTCCATTTTCATCTTTTGCTTGACCACAAGCATCAAGACAAGATGCTCCTGAGTTTATTAAATGTATAAATCCATCAGATTCTTTAGCTACACCTTCTAGTTCATATCCTGTAGCATTCTTAACTGCATCTGGACTCCAATAAGTACGCACATCAGAAAATATTTGCGCAGTATTAGTTAATAATTTTCCAAATAACATACTTATACCATTTAATACATCATTTTCAGTAGCTAATATATAAGGTTCTCTAACTCCATCCCAGTCAAATGAAGTGTTAAGTAATGCTTCTGGGAAGTCACAGTTTGGATAAAAATCAGTCCACTGTCTTTGACCTTGGAAGCCTGCTGCTATTGCATTGTGCCCTAACCTTTCTTCTTCACATCCATCTGGTAAGTTTTCATTTCCATTCATTAAGTCTTTTATTATGCACATCATTTTAACTACAAATTCCCAGTCTTCATTTTTTGCTCTCTGCTTTTTTGAACATAATCAGGGTTAGTGTCAAACCCTTCTATGCACTTTTCTTTAGTCCATTTTAGAGCTCTTTCAAATTCAGCTTTATCATATATGTCTTCACTCATTCTTCTTATTACTTCTGTTTCATCAACTGATTCTACTCTCATTCCTAAGTATTCTTCCATAAATGCTGAATCTATTATAGAACCACCTATACCCATACATATCGAACCTATTTGTAAATAAGATTTCCCCCTCATAGAAGCTGCTGCCACTGCTGCTCTACCAAATCTTAATAATTTCTCTTTAACATCTTCTGGGATATCCGTTGCATCTGCATCTTGTACATCATGTCCATATATTCCAAATGCAGGAAGACCTTTTTGAGCATGAGTTGCTAAAACTGATGCAAGGTAAACTGCTCCTGGTCTTTCAGTTCCATTAAATCCCCATACTCCTTTTATAGTCATAGGGTTCATATCCATTGTTTCTGAACCATAGCACCAACATGGGGTAACTGTAAGAGTTATATCTACGCCCTCTCTTCTAAATTTATCTGCGCAAGCTGCTGATTCCGGAACTCTACCTATTGTAGTATCTGCTATAACAACTTTTACAGACTCTCCATTAGAATATTTTAAATTTTCTTCAAATAATTTAGCTGCTGATTTTGCCATATTCATTGTTTGTTCTTCAAGTGAACCACGTACATCTAATACTCCTTTTCTAGCATCAATTGTTGGTCTTATCCCTATTACCGGATATTCTCCTACTAATCTGCTCTTTGCCATAATAATTCCTCCCCCAATTTATTTAATTTATTTTTATTTGATTTTACACATAATTGGTTAATTTCTTCATACTTAACTTTCTTAATTAAATTATACACTTTATAATAAACGTTTTCTTGTGATATAATAGTCAGAAAATATAATAATATTCACTTTTTTATAAATAGGAGGTAGTACTTTGAAATATTTTGATTATAAAGAAAATAAGCAACATGGGACTTTTGATTTTCCAATAGAATTTTATCATGTTACTCCAAGCCATCCTAGATATAACATGCCATACCATTGGCATACTGAGTATGAAATAATAAGAATTTTAGAAGGAGAATTTTTGCTAGTTACTAATGAGGAAAAAATATTAGCACAAAAAGGAGATGTAGTTTTTATACATGATGGCATTTTTCATGGAGGTACACCTAAAGATTGTATTTATGAATGTATCGTATTTGATATGAAGTTACTTTTAAAACAAAATAATGCATGTACAAAACAAATACAAGATATTATAAATCAAAAAAAAATAGTTCTCCCTAAACTTCCTACTGATATATGTAATTTGAAAGTATGCTTAGATAATTTATTTGAATCAATGAAATCAAAAAAAATTGGCCATGAATTTATTACTCAAGGGTCCTTATACCACTTATTAGGAATTATTTTAGAGCATGAATTATACATAAATAAAAACAAAGATACTAAAAAAAATCAGGAAAAAGTTCTACAATTTAAAAAAGTGGTATCTTTAATAGAAGATAAATATTGGGCACCTTTGTCTCTTGAAGATTTATCTAAAGAAGCATGTATGACTCCAAAATATTTTTGCAGATTTTTTTATGAAATGACCAATAAAACACCCATTGAGTATTTAAATTATTACCGTATTGAAAGTGCTTGTGAACAACTTATAACTACTGACTCGCCTATTACAGAAATTGGGCTTAACTGTGGATTTAATGATGTAAGTTATTTTATTAAAACCTTTAAAAAATATAAAGGAACTACACCTAAAAAATATTTAAAATATTTACTATCTAATAACATTAAAGAAGATCGCCCTTATGGTTACTTTTAATAATTTTTATATTTAAATATATTAATTCATTATAAGATAACTACTGTATTTACAGCATGTTATTACATATAAAAAATTAAAATAAGTACCTTGGATAAATTCATATCACAGGTACTTATTTTAATTTTTTATATTAAGAATCTATTTTTTATTACCTATACTTTGTGGAAAACTAAATATATTAC
This sequence comes from Clostridium sp. CCUG 7971, assembly GCF_017590215.1. Lineage (GTDB taxonomy): Bacteria > Bacillota > Clostridia > Peptostreptococcales > Peptostreptococcaceae > Faecalimicrobium. The sequence continues at coordinate 23,267 of NZ_JAFFPK010000094.1, read as the reverse complement.
ATGGATCATATTTATATTTTATATACTCCAATCTAAAAACATTATTTCCATAGTACTCAAATTTATAATCATAAATCTTATTATAAGGAAAGTTAACATAAGATCCATTAGTTAAATTATATATATATGGATAATTATTATATACCCACCTATAATTATCTTGTTTATAATAATTATTTTCAAACACTGATTGTAGCAACAGTATATACTTAGCATCTCTATAGTAAAATGCTGTATTATATTTACCAACTTGAGATACTTTACCTCCTAATCCATACATATTGACTGATGTTAAAATAGAACCTTCAGGTCTTTTAGTATTTATAATAGATACTATTTGTTTTATCTCATCTATAGAAAAATATCTCTCTACAAATCTACCTGTAGATTTAAAATATTCATATTTAGGATATATTTCACCCACTTCATTTACAGCCTCCAAAAAAGTTATATATTTTAGGCTAATATTAGATCCTTGTATTTGATAAAATGGTTGCAATAATCTTTGAGTTTCGTATAGATTTTTATAGCAAATTCCTATTGCATAAACATACATTCCACTATCTAAAGTATTATATATTCCTGCTCTCATATTTATATCATTATCAACTTTACTAATCCACCTTTGCCATGTGTCAAAAAATATACATTGAGTGTTTATACTAGCTTTTGGGTAATAAATTTCAAACAATGTTACATCTCCTACTTTATTTGGTAATTTAAAGGTCATTGATACTACAACTCCATAGTTACCTCCACCAGCACCTCTAACTGCCCAAAATAAGTCTTGATTTATATATTCATTTGCAACTAATAAATCTCCATTATAATTTATTAATTCTATCTCTACAAGACTGTCACATCCGAGACCTAATTTTCTAGAAGATAAGCCCCATCCTCCTCCAAGACTATATCCGCTAACTGCAACTGTTGGACAAGTTCCTCCTGGAAATGGGTATCCTTGACTAGAAACATAGTTATATAATTGTGAATTAGTTACACCTCCACCTATTTTAACAGTATTATTCACATAATTTATTTTCATGCTATTCAATCTACTTATATTTATAACTAATACATTATTTCCCGTTGAGTATCCTTCATAATTATGTCCTCCTGATTGTACCCTAATAGGAACGCATCTACTTTTAGCCCAAAGTATAGCATCACTTACATCTTGATAATTTTCACAGTATACTATAGCTATTGGATACTTTTGTATTGATCTATTCCACACTTGTCTTAAATAATCATAATCATAGCTATCTCTAGTAATAATTTCACCATTTAAACTACAGAAACATATATTTTCCAATTAAATCACCTACTATAAATATTTTTGTTTCATAATATTTTATGTAGTATTTTGTCTAATTGTTATACTTATAATAAAAATACCTCTAGGTATCAATTAGATATCTAGAGGTATTTTTATTAACTATTTTTACATTATTTAGAGTAACTACACTATGGCTATATTAAAGACTTATATAAATTTACTATATCTTCAACACATGTATCTTTTGGATTTCCTGGTCTACACGCATCTGCATATGCAGACTCTGCTAAAAAATTAATATCTTCTTCTTTGATTATTTCTTTTAAATTATGAGGTATTTCAACATCACTAGAAAGTTTCTTAACTGCATCTATTGCAGCCTTTCTATATTCTTCAATACTCATATTTTCGATTCCTTCAACTCCCATAGCTGCTGCAATGTACTTATACTTATCTCCAGTTGCTTCAGCATTATATTTCATAACTGTAGGAAGTAATATCGCATTTGCTACACCATGAGGTGTATCATATAATGCACCTAAAGGATGTGCCATAGAGTGAACTATTCCTAAACCAACATTTGAGAATCCCATACCTGCTATATATTGACCAAGTGCCATTCCTTCTCTACCTTCTTTAGTATTTTCAACTGCACCTTTTAAACTTTTAGCTATTATCTCTATAGCCTTTATATGAAACATATCAGTCATTTCCCAAGCAGCAGCTGTTGTGAACCCTTCGATTGCATGAGTTAGAGCATCCATTCCTGTAGCAGCTGTAAGACCTTTGGGCATACTTTCCATCATCTCTGGATCAATTATCGCCACTACTGGTATATCATGAGTATCTACACATACAAATTTTCTACTTTTCTCAACATCTGTTATTACATAGTTTATAGTAACTTCTGCGGCTGTACCTGCTGTTGTTGGGACTGCTATTATTGGTACACATTTATTTTTAGTAGGAGCAACACCTTCTAGACTTCTTACATCTTCAAATTCAGGGTTGTTTATAATTATACCTATAGCTTTTGCAGTATCCATAGACGATCCACCACCAATAGCTATAATATAATCTGCTTCTGAATTTTTATAAGCCTTAACACCTACTTGTACATTTTCTATTGTCGGGTTTGCTTTTATATCAGAGTATACTTCGTATGTAAGATTAGCTTCATCTAATATAGTTGTAACTTTTTTTGATACACCAAATTTAATTAAACCTGGGTCAGTGCATATAAATGCTTTATTTAAACGTCTACCTTTTACCTCTCTTACTATTTCTTTTATAGCTCCATAACCATGATAAGATGTTTCATTTAAAACTATTCTATTTATCATAATAATAATCCCCTTTATCAATATACTTTATATTATATATATTAGATAAAAGGGATTTATAATTCTATGAATATAGTAGCATAAAATATGACTATTTTCACTTTTGTAATATTTTTACATAATACTTATATAAAATATATTATTTATCAGTAACTTTTTTTACAGTCTTTTTTCTATATTGCTTCCAATTCTTATTATTTTTGTTAGAAGTATTTTTTTTATTATTAGTAGTACTTTTATTATTACTTCTATTATCTTTGTTTTTATCATTTGTTGAAACATCATTTGCACTTGTGCTTTGAGAATGGTCTTTTACCACTCTTATTTTCTTCTTTATAAGCTTTTCTATTGATTTATGAAGATCTCTTTCTTCCATAGAACAAAATGAAATAGCCACTCCACTTTTACCAGCTCTTCCTGTACGACCTATTCTATGAACATAAGTTTCAGAAACTTCTGGTAAATCGTAGTTTATTACATGAGATAATTCATCTATATCAATTCCTCTTGCTGCTATATCTGTTGCTACTAATACTCTTATTTTACCTTCTTTAAAATTATTTAAAGCAAGTTGCCTAGCATTTTGAGATTTGTTACCATGAATAGCAGCTGATTGTATACCAGAGTTTATAAGTTGTGTTGTAATTTTATTTGCTCCATGCTTTGTTCTTGAAAATACTAGTACAGATTCCATAGATTTATCTTTTAGTAAGTCTATAAGTAAATCTTTCTTTTGCTTTTTACCTACAAAGTATATACTTTGGTCAACAGTTTCAGTAGTAGATGATACTGGTGCAACTTCTACTTTTTTAGGATTTTTAAATATAGAATCTGCTAGTTTTGATATTTCTTTTGGCATAGTTGCTGAGAAAAATATATTTTGACGCTTAGTCGGCATGTGCTTTATTATTCTTTTTACATCATGAATCATACCCATATCAAGCATACTATCCGCTTCATCAAGTACAAAATATTTAACCTTGCTTAAATTTATAAACTTTTGATTATATAAATCAAGCATTCTACCAGGAGTAGCTATTAGTACGTCTACACCTTCTTTTAATGCCTTTGTTTGAGGATTTTGAGATACTCCACCAAAAATAACTAAGTTTTTTATATTCATATACTCTGAGTAAATTTTAAAGTTTTCTCCTATTTGTATAGCAAGTTCTCTAGTAGGTGCTAGTATTACTGCTTTTATACCTTTTGATGAATTTTTATCTTTATATATATTTTGTAATATTGGAATAGCAAAGATGCTGTTTTTCCTGTACCTGTTTGAGCACATCCAAGTAAGTCATGTCCTTGTAATAAATATGGTATAGACTTTTCTTGTATCGGTGTTGGTTTTTTATATCCTTCTTCTTCTAATGCCTTTTTAATAGGCTCTATTATATCTAAATCTTTAAATAGCATTGTTTCTCCTTTAAGCTTTATATTTAATTTTATCTTATTTTTATTATATAAAAAAAGAGACTTCAAATATATGTAAAGCTAAACATATAAGTCCCCTTAATACATTATACAATATAATCTTTAAAATTAATACAAAAAAATCGTATCTATTAAGATACGATTTTTTATTAATTTAATCCCTTTAGAAGTAGTTTATATGCTCTATCTTTAGCATTTTCCGTTTTTTCTTTATCTTCCTTATTGTTAATACACATAGTATTTCCAAATCCCATAGCTACACTTTCAAATACCATAATCTGATATTCTTTATCTTCTTGTTCTTTAATTATATTTTCTGATACTCCAAGAGATACTATATCTTCTATTGTTTCTTTTAACAAATTATATCTACTATTAATATATTCTTTATTATTTTCTAGTATTTCTTTAAACTCATGATGGCTTAAATTAGAAAACAATATATTAGTAGCAGAACTGTAATCTCTTGCACCTTTTGCAACTATATCTAAAGCAATATAACATTTATTTTTAAAACCATCTTTTTCATTAATTTTTTTTAAAGTTTCAGATAGCTCTATGTTCATATTATAAAGTAATGCCTTTTCTAAAATTTCTTCTTTAGATTTAAAGTAATCGTAAATAGTGCCTTTACCAATACCAGCTTCCTTTGCAATATCAGCTACTTTAACCGTATGAAGTTTAATACCTTCATGCATAAGCTTAGTTACTGCATTGAAAATCAGTATTTCTTTTTCAGAGTGAGTGTTATTTTCCACTACATATCCTCCTCATCTATTATGATTGGTTTTAACTCTTTACGATTAAGTATATCATACATAATAGGAACTACAAATAGTGTTAAAATTGTTGCATAGCTAAGTCCTCCAATTGTAACTATTGCCATTGGTTGAATCATATCAGCTCCTGTTCCTATTCCTAGTGCTAAAGTTGAAAGCCCCAGTATTGTTGTAAGTGCTGTCATAAGTATTGGTCTTATTCTTGTTCTTCCTGTTACTATTAATGCTTTTTTCTTATCCATTCCAGCAAGTCTTAGCTGATTTACATAATCAACAAATACTATACCATTGTTAACTACTATACCTGCAAGCATTAAAAAACCTAACATGGATATCATACTTAGTTCAAAGTTTGTTATTAAAAGTCCTAAAAATCCTCCTGTAAATGCAAGTGGAATTGTAAATAATACAATAAATGGAGATAGTAATGATTGGAATTGTGCTACCATTATTAAGTATATAAATACTATGGCTAATGTAATCATTTTTATTAAATCACCAAAAGCGCTATCCATAGATTCTTTTTCTCCACCCATTTCTATACTATATCCATCAGGCAAATTATAATCTTTTAATTTTAAGTCAACTTCTTTACTTATTAAGCCAATATTATGTTTTTTATCTATTGATGCAGTCATTTCTATATTTCTTACCTGTCTTTCATGCTTTATAGATTCAAGACTTTCTACTTCTTTAATTGTAGCTATGTCACTTAATTTAATTTCAACTTCTTTATTCTCTTTCACAGTTTTTATTTTATATCCTGATAAGCTCTCTCTACTTAATGTATCTTTTTTATCATCTACTACAATTACTGAATATTCATCTGAACCAACATTTAATGTAGTTGCAGTGTTCTCATTTTTTAATGCCTTTGATACTTCTTGATAAACTTGCGCTACTGTTAGACCATACGCCATAGCCTTTTCTTTATCTACAGTAATTTTTGTTTCTTTATTTCCATCTCCTAAAGCATTATCTATTTCAGTTGTACCTTCTATTTTTTCTAAAATATCAGTTACATCTTTAGCTATATCTTTTAGTTTATCTAAATCATTTCCTTTTACTGTTACTTGGATTCCTGAGCCGCCTAATGCTGACATATCCATATTTGAAGAATTAACTTTTATATCTGCTTTTAAGTCTGATGTTTCTTTAGTTATTATATCTGCTACTTCTTGGCTTGATAATTTCTTACCCTCTTTTAATAAAACATAGAAAGATACACTATTTTTACCTCCTCCAAACATAGAAAATTCTCCATTACTTTGAAGTGCTCCAACTGTATCTACATCTTCAATTTTTGTAATCCTATCAATTATAACTTCACTCATATTTCTTGTATCTTGTGCTTTTGACCCTTTTGGCATTTCTAAAGTAACCGATAATTGTGTACTATCACTTTCAGGCATTAATATAGTTCCTTTAGATATAATTAAAACTGCACTTCCTATAAGTAAAACTAAAGATCCTATTAATACTATAAATTTATGTTTAAGGCTTATTTTAAGTAATTTTTCATATACGTTAACAAACTTATCAAATAACCTATGTTCTTTTTGAATATTTGATTTAAGCATTGTTGATGACATTGATGGAACTAATGTAAGTGCCACTATTAAGCTTGCTATTAGAGAATATGCAATTGTAAGACCCATGTCAGTAAATAGCTGACGAGATAATCCTTGTGTAAATACTATTGGTAAGAATACACATACTGTTGTTAGTGTTGATGCAAATATTGCTCCTGCAACTTGATTTGCTCCTTTTACTGAAGCTTTTACAGCATTCATACCTTCATTTCTTAATCTATATATATTTTCAATTACTACTATACTATTATCAACTAGCATTCCAACTCCAAGTGCTAATCCTGACAGAGATATAATGTTCATTGTTACGTTACTAAAATACATTATAGTAATTGCAAATAGTACACTTATTGGAATACTAAACGCTATTATTATTGTTGGTCTAATACTTTTTAAGAATACAAATAGTATAATTATTGAAAGTAATCCACCTAATATAAGATTGCTTAAAACTGATTTAATAACTATATCAATATATACACCTTGGTCTTGTAAGGGGGTTATATGCATATCTTTATTTTCACTTGTAAGTTTTTTTATATTTTCATTAATTCTCTTTGAAATCTCTGATGTAGATGATGTACTTTGCTTTTGGAAAGATAGTATTATTCCATCATTACCATTAATTTTTGCATACATTTTATCTGCATTATCAGTAAGTCTAACATTAGCTACATCTTCAACTTTTATTTCTCCCACTCCATCAATATTAAGTAGTACTAATTTATTTAAATCTTCTATACTTGAAACTTTATCTCCTATCTTAACTATGTATTGCTCTTCATTTTCACTAATATAACCTGCTGGCATTGCAAAATTTTGAGCTGATAGTATTTGACTTAAATTTTCTTTTGTTATGTTCTTTCCTAAGTCTGCATTTTTATAAGCTTCTTCCTGTGCTTTTTCAAGTTCTTTAGATGACTTTTCAATCTCTGCTTCACTACTTGACAGTATATCTGATGCTTTATTTAATTCTGAGTTTAAAATAGCTTTTCCATCTTCTAATTGCTTTTCTTTATCATTTAATTCTTTTAGTTGCTTTTCTAAAGATGATTTTTGAGAATTTATTTCGTTTAGTTTTTCATCAAAAGATTTAATTCCGGATTCAAGTTGTAATAAACCTTCTTTTTGTTTATCACTTATTTCCATTCCATTTTCTTCTTGTTTCTTAATTATTCCTTCTAATAAATTCTTTTGATTTATTAACTTATTCTTTTGATTTTCTAACTCTTTTTGTGCAGTAGGTAATTGACTAAGTGCATTTTGAAGTTTTACTTTTCCTTCTTGTATAGCACTACTTCCACTTGAAAGTTCTTGATTTTTATCTTTACTTTGTTGTTCTAATTGAGCTTTACCCTCAGCTATTTTTTTCTTTGCACTGTTTAATTCAGCTTTAGATGATGCCATTTTTGAATCAATAGAATTTTTTAACTTATTGTTAAGATTTTCAATTTTGCTATCATCTAGAGTTATTTTTATACTTTCTTCTAATAATCCTGTTGCATCAACTGAAGCTACTCCATCTATTCTTTCAAATGTTGGGATTACATCTGACTTTACTATATTAGATGTTTCTTTTATATTACGATTATTTATATCAACACTCGCTACCATTATGGGCATCATATCTGGATTCATTTTCATAAGTGTAGGTGTACCTACTTCATCAGATAATTGGGCCTTTACTAAGTCTATTTTTCCACTTAAATCAATCATTGCACTATCCATATTCATACCCTGATTAAATTCAAGCATAATCATACTTGAATTTTCACTCGATACACTGTTGATATCCTCGATACCATTAGTTGTTGCTAAAACTTTTTCTAATGGTTTTGTTACTGATTCTTCTACTTTTTCAGGACTGGCTCCTGGGTATGTTGTCATTACAATTACATATGGTAAATCTATTTTAGGTAATAAATCTGTTGTCATTCCTGTAAAAGACACCACTCCTAAAATAATAACTAGTATTACTGATACAAAAACTGTAAAAGGTCTTTTTACGCTAAATTTTGAAAACATATAAAATTCTCCCTAATAATTTTTCCGACTGACCAGTCAGTCGCTAATTTAAAGTGTATCATTTACTTATATATTACTCAATAACTTTTATCTATATTTATTACATTTTAAGATTGTTATTTAAATTTCTAACTAATATAGATTAATCACTATCACATATTTATATAAACAGTATTAGTATAATTATTAGGGGGTGTTTTTATGAAAAAGGGATATGTATATATAGCTTTATCTACTTTTTTATTTAGTACTATGGAAATTGCACTAAAGACAGTGGGCTCTAGTTTTAACCCAATACAATTATCTATGACTCGATTTTTAATAGGAGGTATAGTTCTACTTCCTTTTGCATTAAAATCGCTAAAAAAAAATCACTGTCTCTAAATTTATCCGATTTAAAATATTTTTCATTTTTAGGTTTTATGTGTGTAGTTGTAAGTATGACTTTTTATCAACTTGCGGTATCTACAAGTAAAGCTTCAGTAGTTGCTGTATTATTTAGTTGTAATCCTGTTTTTGTAATGTTTTTTGCATATATATTATTAAAAGAATATATTCATAAAAATAATATTTTATCCTTAATTTTAGAGATTTTAGGAATTTTAATTATAATAAATCCTCTTCATACAAACTTAAATCTAAATGGAGTGTTATTAACTTTATTATCTGCTATAACTTTTGCTATTTACGGGGTTTTAGGTAAAAAGAAATGCATAAAATTTGGTGGACTTGCTGTTACTTGCTTTAGTTTCATATTTGGTAGTTTAGAGATGATAATGCTTTCTCTCTTAACTAAATTTGACTTTGTTTCAAGCTTACTTAATTCTAATAATTTAGGAGTATTTTCAAATATTCCATTCTTTACAGGGTATACATTGGGCAATTTTCTTTATGTAATTTACATTTTTGTATTTGTTACGGGGGTTGGTTATGCTCTTTATTTTAAAGCTATGGAAGAAACTTCTGCTAATACAGCATCATTAGTATTTTTCTTTAAACCTGTTTTATCTCCTATACTTGCATTTTTACTTATACATGAATCTATCCCTTTTAATATGATTATTGGAATTATATTTATTATTTTAGGATCTATAGCTTCACTTTTTCCATCAATTTTAAATAATAAACACAATGATAAAAATAAAGCTATAGAAGAAAGTTAACTTTAAAATAGCTACCTGTAAAATAAATTTTAATACGCTTATTTTACGGGTAGTTTATATTTATTTAATTTAATAAATCAAATAAAGTTATCTCTGGCTCAGGTGCAAAGTCTTCTAATCTTTTCTTCGCTAAATTAATATACCAAGACTTATCTAGTTTAGAAGGTATTTTCATATCTATTATATTATCATTTACTATAAATACCCTATCTGGTGTATTCCCTATTTTCTCAGGATTTTTAAAACCTTCTTTAACCTTCATTATACTAGGATCACGTGCTAATTTACTTGCAAATACTCTTATTACTTTTAAATTTATTTTCTCTTGCCCGTATAAAGCATATTTATAAGTACCAGTTATTTTAACACACTTTTGAAAGTCTATTAAACTATTACAATTTAATATAGTATCTTCTATGCTTACATTATTGATCAGATACTCTTTTAATGCTTTATTAACTATTGGTAAATCATTATCCAGTAAACTTAACTTTTTAACATAAGCTCCCTTACTCTTTACTTTTTTATCTTTTTGTATAAATATATAATTATTAACATCCTTTTGAATTACTTTTTCTATCATATCATGGTCTAAGTCCATTTTTGTTCTACTACACCAATCTTCACAAATCTTTAAATATTTATCTACATCTTCTTTACTATTGAATCTAAACATAACACCATCTGTATTTCCCTGTATAAACTCTGCATTATCTTCAAATTCAAGTTCAACTTTTTCAATTAAATCAAGTAATAATAATTGACCGTTTACACATATTGCATTTCCAACTTGAGGATCGTATAAATCATTATTTCTATCTTTTGATGCTCCAAAAACTGAGTTTAAGACTATTTTTAATGGATACTCTTTAGGGTCTTTATTTTTTTTAAGCTCTATTCTAGTATCTCTTATTTGTTTATATTTTTCAGGTTTTGATACATTCCTACTTAATAGATTATAGTTAATTATTATTGATGGATAAAATGAACTTACATCACTGTTTACAATAAATCCCTCTTTATTATATTTTTTTCTTGCAGAATGTAATCCTCCCCATCCAAAATCTGTTTCTACATTATATACATTTATTTTTAGACCTTTTTTATAATCTCTATTATTAAAATCCTCATACCATTTTTTTACAAAATCATACTTACTAAATTCTAATGTATCTATTATATTAAAATCAAATTCATCGTTTCTTTCAAAATTTGGTCTTTTAGCCCCTAGTATTGAACTACTTAATTGAGCTTTTGATTTATTAAAAAAGCTTTCTTCTAAGTTAAAATAATTTATTAATGCTTCTTGAGCTTCATATTCATGTTTTAATTCATTAAAAACCTTTAATGTCATTCTAACATCATGTAGGCAATAACTTGTTAATTCTTCTATTTCTTCTTTACTTGGATAAGTTTTTAGATCAAAAGGTACACTACTTTCTACTATACTCTCACCCATAAATAACTCTAGCTCTTTAAGACTTTTAAATCCATCTCCTAATTCAAAGAAGAATAGTTCCTGGCTATTTAAAGATCTATCTATCTGCCATCCTGAAAGTTTTTCCTTAATTATTTTATCTGATACCATACAGGGGTTTAGATTAGCCAGTAAAGCCTTCATGATCCATTGATCATACCCTCTTATATTGTACCCTAGCCATATATTATTTCTATTTTTATTAAACACTCTTAAGAATTCATTTCTATCATTAACTATTGTATGTTCTAATCCACTTTTTACATCTTTCATACAGCACATCCAGAAGTTAGCATTTGATAGAACTTCAAAGTCTATTACTATTAGCCTTTTATTCATAATGCACATCCTTTTATGTTTTCTTATTTGTTTACAATATAATAATACCCCATAGTATAAGTTATTAACTAGGTGGTATTTTTTATATTTTTAAGTTTTCACAGTTTAATACATCACTTACAATATCTTTATAAAAATCACGCTCATGACATACTAAAATCAAACTTCCTTTATACTCTTTTAATGCTTTTTTTAATTCATTCTTTGCATCTATATCTAAATGATTTGTTGGTTCATCTAAAATTAATATATTACTTGGTTTATTTATAAGCTTACACAACCTAATTTTTGATTGTTCTCCACCGCTCAATATATTTACTTTGCTATCTATATGCTCGTTAGTTAGTCCACATCTAGCTAGCATACTTCTAATTTCATATCTATTACATTTATAAAATTCATTCCATATTTCTTCTAAAGCAGTATTATCATTTTCTATTTTTGTTTCTTGTTCAAAATATCCTATTTCTTGATACTCTCCAATTTTCACTTCTCCACTTACAGGTTTATTAATCCCCATTAAACTTTTTAATAATGTTGTTTTTCCTATTCCATTTGAACCAATTACAGCAATCTTTTGCCCTCTTTCCATTTTTATATTTATAGGCTTGCTTAAGGGCTTATCGTATCCTATAACTAAATTTTTTGTCTCAAATATAACCTTTCCTGATTCCTTAGACTCTATAAACTTAAATTTTGGATTTGGCTTATGTTTAGCTATTTCTATTCTATCAATTTTATCTAATTTTTTCTGTCTAGATTTAGCCATACCACTTGTTGATGCTCTATATTTATTTTTTGCAATATATTCTTCAAGCTTTAAAATTTCTTCTACTTGTCTATTGTATGCTGCCCTTAATTGAAGTTTATTTGCTTCATATACCTTTATGAAACTTTCATAATTACCAACATATCTTTTCAGTGATTTATTTTCAAGATGACATATTACATTTACAACACTATTTAAGAAATCTAAATCGTGAGATATTAACATAAATGCATTTTCATAGCTTTGTAGATATTTTTTCAGCCATTCTATATGATTTTCATCTAAATAGTTTGTAGGTTCATCTAATAGTAATATGTCTGGCTTTTCTAAAAGTAACTTTGCTAATAATACTTTAGTCCTTTGACCTCCACTTAACTTTGAAACATCTTTGTCTAATCCAATATCTCTAAGACCTAAACCAAGTGCAACTGATTCTACTTTTGAATCTATACTATAAAATTCATTATTAATTAAAAAATCTTGTAATTCAGTAGTTTTTTCAATTGTTTTATTCATTTGTTCTATATCCATAAAAGACATTTGATTATACATATTATTAAGTTCAGTTTCAATACCAAATAAATCAGAAAATGCTTCCTTTAGAGTATCTCTTATAGATTTTCCTTCTTTTAGGTTAGTGTGTTGATCTAGATATCCAACACTTATTTTGCTACTCCAATGTATATTTCCGCTATCAGGTATTATTTTATCGGTAATTATATTCATAAAAGTTGATTTACCTTCCCCATTTGCTCCAACAAGCCCTACATGTTCCCCTTTTAATAATCTAAATGATACACCTTTAAATATTTCTCTATCCCCAAACCCATGGCTCATATTTTCAACTGTTAAAATACTCATTTTCATTCCTCATTTCTTGCTTTGACTTTTCATGTTTAAATCATATCATTTAAGAATATAATATCCAAGTTTACAAATATTTCTGTAGTAATATAGACTCTAAATATAGTATCCTCATAAATAAAAAGTATCTCAATAATTATAAAATTAACTTGAGAGACTTTTTATTTATACTATTTGTTTTTCTTGTCTAATAATTCTTCTAATACTATGTTCAGTAAGGTAGTAATAATTTACTAAATCCTAAACATATAAAAATACCCATATCCTTTGGATATAGGTATTCGTGGATTTCAATTATTTACTTTTATTTTCTAAATTCTTTCTTCTGTTATCTAATGGGTTTAGATTTATATGATGAACTCTTTCATCTTCACCTGGCTTCATTATAACATCTGCCATATGAACCTTACCATTTGGAGTATGAGCTATTACTTGAGGTTGCTTAGAACCCTTGTGGCAAATCCATGTATATCTCTTATTTATTACTCTATCTAAATCTTTAAACGATACTAAAGCTTTTTCTTGAATTTTACCATATTTGTCTCTTAATATTACAGCTATAGTTTCATCGTCTATAACTTCATATGCATTTTTTTCTTTTGTATCAACCAGTTCTAAATTACATTTTCTATTGTCTAATGTATCTCCATTTATATGTCTGATTGGAGCTGATACTTGAGTGTCTAATATTACGGATTGAAGATTTTTCTTAGTACTTTTTATTTTCTTATTTTCTTTAGTTACAGTTAAGTTTTGAACTAAGTAGCTATTAAAGTCTTTGTGCCACTCAGCAAACCAAATTCCCATTGCTTGTACTTTTTCTAAATCTTCAGTATCTATTTTAGCCACAAGTTCAGTATTATTTTTTTTAAGTATTGTTATAAGGGTAACTGAACCTTGAGTTTCATACTTATTTTCTGTTGTTTTATAATTATTTATGACAAACACCTCTTTCTTTAATCAATGTTATCTAAGTGTACCAGAATTAAGCAATAAAAGCTAATAAGTTTTTCAATGCGAGAGACGATTTGCATGAATAATACACAGAATTCATAGCATAAATTGGACATAATCCAGCTTATATTTTTGGCATTGATTTTACATAACTAGATGAATGGAAAAAATGGTAAGATATAGTTAACTCTATTTTAAACCATATAAGGTTTATGTTAGAATTATCCTTATTATATTTATCTACAGGAGGTTTATGATTGAATAAAATTAATGCACTTAAAGTAATAAAATTATCTATTGGAAGTTCCCTTGCTATATTTATTGCTTGGTTATTAAACTTAGAATACTCAATGGTTGCTGGAGTTATAGTCTTACTTACAGTAAAAGATACTAAAAAAGAAACTCTTAAAGGTACTATCGGAAAGGTTTATGGTTTTCTTCTATGCACTATTCTTTCCTACTTATGTTTTAATATTTTAGGATACCATTTGACTTCATTTTCAATATTTATATTTATAATTATATTTCTTTGTTTCTTGTTAAAAATCCAAGATGTTATTGCTATGTGTGTAGTTATTGCATCCCATTACTTCCTTCAAGGAGAAATATCTTCTAGATGGATTTTAAACGAAGCTGGAATATTTGTAATAGGTGCTGGAATAGGCGTCATAATAAATATGTATATTCCAACAAATATAAATAAAATATATGAAGGTCAAAAAAAGTTACAAGAAGAAGTAAGTACTGTACTTATAGATATTGCAGATCTTATTGTAAATCCTAAAAATGAAAATAGATATAATAAGGATTTACATACCTTAAACTTACTTATTGATAGTAGCATTTCCGCAGCTTATGATAATATTAACAATAGTTTATTAAGTGACACTAGATTTTTCTTAGACCATATGGATATTATAAAAAGCCAACGGGATATCTTAGAAAACTTGTATAGCCATGTATCACAATTAAGTTGTGCACCACCACAAGCTCATATTCTATCTGCTTTTATACATAAAATAGGTCATACTGCATTTGAAGCTGAAACTGTAAATCTACTTCTTGAAGAATTGAATAGACTAATGCTAAGTATGAAAAATCAACCACTACCTATAAACAGAATGGAATTTGAGAATAGAGCTATTTTGTTTTTGTGCTTAACTGAATTGAAGCAGTTTTTAACTAACCGTAAATGTGCTCAGATGCTTAGAGACAATAATTTTTATAAATAAATTTCTTGACTCTTATTTGATAGTATTATGCTATATAACTTTTCCACCTAGTGATTATTGAAAAAAACATAGTTTTTTCTAATTATTAATATAGACTTTTAGTATAATGATAGTATAAATAAAAAGTTCATAATTATAAAATTGACTTGAGGCACTTTTTATTTATACTATTTGTTTTTCTTGTCTAATAATTCTTCTAATACTATTTTCAGTAAGGTAGTAGTGCTTAGTAAGTTCTTTAACAGATATACCTTCTTTATATTTGTTAAAGATCTCTATATTTCTTTTCTTTAAATCATTCTTAGTTCCACTACTTTCTCCCCAAGATTTTTTATTACTAGACTTTCTAGGTATATATAAATATCCACCATCTATATATTCTTGAATTAATTCAATAACATCTTCAGGTAATATATTTTGTGCTTTTTCATATTTCATAATTCTCGCTCCTATCTACTTTTTAGTTCGTAAATAATGAAGCAAAGACTGCACAAAAAAACTTAACCGAATTTAATTTCGGCTCCGAACAAAGTTTAGTTCTGTATATGTATTACAGTCTTTGCACGGAGCCAGAAACAATAACTAGCACTGGTTTATTTTGCATAAATAGCCTCCTTTATATTAATAGTTTATATTATTTTAATAATTTATATTTTTATATTATGCTTAAAGCATATCACAAAAATTATATCATCTATACTTCTAGAACGCAAAGGTCATAAACAATTCTGTATTAAAATTAACCATACTAATAATTATTTTTTATTCTCATTGTATACTCCATAAAGTTAGAGTCTTCATTTTCTTGTTGTGAAATTATTTTAAATCCTTTTTTCTTATAAAACTCAACTGATGCTTTATTATCTTTATAAACAGTTAAATCTAACTGTCTGTATTTATCTAATGCAAATTCTATTAATTTACTTCCTATACCTAAACCTTGTTTATTAACATCAACAAACAATGCTCCTATAAATTCACTTTCTATTATACCTATAAATCCATATATATTATTATCTTCTTCATATACAAAAACTTCAGACATAGGTATATATACATCCTTAACTACGCTATAATTATTTATCCAGTAACTTTTCTCTATAAAATCATGAGCTTTTATGGTAGATTCTCTCCATATATCCATAATAACTTCTATATCTCTATTTTCTAATTTTCTAATCATTTTTATATCTCCTATAATAAAATTTTTATCTGTTGCTTTTTATAAAGCAAACATAAACTCACCTCCAATTACTTTTATAAAATTCTTTATAATGCTCATTATACACTAATTAAATGTTACATCCCATAAAAAAACTATAGCTTAAAATAGCTATAGTTTTTTATTTATATATAGTTTAGATACTAATATTGGTAATCTGATCTTGACCTTTGTAGTAAGTATTTGCTAAGTTTTTTGTCATGCTTACTTATAAGTTCTTTTAAATCATTAACATAGTTTTTTTCTGCAATAAATTCCTCATTTATAACATTTTCTATATCTTTTAGTCCTAATTCTTTAGATTTATTAGCTAAAGAGTTAACTAAGTCTAATGAATTTTTCTCATGTTCTAAAAGTTTATATAAGCTTTTAACTATATCATCACTAACCATTCCATTAAGTAAAGCATATCTACCTGCACTCCTTATTTTATCCATTGCCATTTCTTCTAGGCTTGTAGCTGTGTCCTCATAATTTTCGTTTTTACATATATTACTAAGTGCTGATAGTGCTGCTGCGTAATAAATTTCATTATTAAGTACTTCATTTATAGAATCTTCTAGTTTTGTATTTTTTGCTTTTCCTATAAGATTTATATTTTGCATAATTATCTCCTTTATTTATACATCTTTTTAATATGGTTAAAAATAAAATTAATTTTTTATTTATTTTTTACTACTTCTCCTAGTATATGTGCATTTTATTATAAAAATTAATTATTTTTTATTTTAATGACTATACTTAATGTATAAATTTTATTATAGAGATATTTTGTCGTCTTTATCTAGTTCTTCTAAAACTCCAAGTTTTTTAGCAACTAATTTAGTCGTACTTCCTTGTATAATAAGTGTAACTAGTACTGTCATAAATACTACTGAAGATATTATTTCATATCCAGGTACTTTCATAGCTGTTATTATACCGCAAAGTGCTGCTGGTATAACTCCAGTTTCTCTAACCCACATCATAAATAATATTTCTTTTTTATTCCATTTTGCTTTTCTATCAAATAATACACATACTAAAACACATATTGGTCTTGCTATAAACATTAAACCTAATACAACAATTAATGATGGTATAAAGTATTTTATAAGCATTGGAATATTAACTTGGCTTCCTAAAATAATAAATATTGACATACGACAAATTGTCCCTAAAGTTTCTGCAACATTACAATCTGCATCGTATGATGTTTGTGACAGCCAGATTTTAAAGTTTTTCTTATTACCTGTTATTATACCTACTATAAAACATGCCATATATCCACTTCCGCCAAATTTAGTTGCAACTTCATATGCTATTATTACAGATAATATAGATATAATTGGAGCAAAGTCTTTAAAAATTCCATAAGGTTCATCATTAACTAGTTTTAAAAGAACTATACCAGTTACTACACCTACTAAAACTCCAACTACAACCATTATACCTAGCTCATATAAATTTTCTGTTAAAGAGAATTTTCCAGACAGTATTATAGCAATTACAGCTGATGTAAGTATCGCTCCTGTTGCATCATTAAAAGCTGATTCACTTATAACTGTCTGTTTTACTTTATCTTTTATTTTTACTTGATTGAAAATTGGAACTAAAGTTGCTGGATCTGTTGATGCTATTATTGATCCGATTAATAAAGCAGTCATTGATGATATCCCAAAACTTACTCCAGCTATTTGACCTACTATAAATGCTGATATTAATACCCCTACTGTGGATAATAAAAATACACTTATCTTTACATTCTTAAGCACCTTCAAGCTAATTTCTTTTCCACCTAAATATAGTATAAATGCCGAACCAAAAGTTAATATTAGTTGATTTTCAACTTCATATTGACTTATATCGAAAAACTTTAAAACGGAAGGTCCAACCAGGATACCTGCTATTAGAAAAAGTACTACATCCGGTACTTTTAAAACCTCACTTAATTTAGAACAAATTATTCCTGTAACTGCTACTATCGCAAAAATTACTAGTAAGTTATTACTAGCAATTGTTTGTATAGAAGATTCCATGTAAACATCCCCTTTTTAATTAGTTTAACTTTATCTACCTATTATATTAATAGGGGATGCAATCGGTGAATGAATTCAATGTTAAATAAATTTAACATTGTCTATAAAAAATCTCCCAATTTTATGGGAGATTTTTTTACTTCTTATTTGTAATTTTAATATCTATATGTTCAATATTTTTTATATATTCTTTTATTCTTAATCTAAGTTCTTCTTTAATATCTTCATAACCTCTATGATCTATTAAATTTACTTTTTCTAATGGATCTTTCTCTAAATCGTAAAGATAGCATTCTTCATATTCTAAGCTATAGCTATCTTCATAAGGGTGTTTATTTGGATCTATTATGCAATATTTGTATTTTTTAGTTCTAAGAGCTCTACCTACATAGCTTTCACTTATTTGTATAAATACATCATCTCTATTTGTTTTGTTATGAACTAGATCAAGTAAAGATACACCTTCCATAAACTCAGGTTTGCTTCCCATTGCTATATCTATTATAGTCTTAGGTATATCTATTAAACTTGATAATTCATGGATTACTTTTCCACCTTCAAATCCTGGACCATAAGCTACTAATGGAACCCTTATAGTATTTTCATAAAAACTTCTCTTATAATCGTCTGCTCCACCTTTAGGTAAGTTTTTATTTTTAGTTTTAAAGTGGCAACCATGGTCACTTGTATAAATTACCACTGTATTTTTATCTATATCTAAATCTTTAAGCTTTTCTCTTATTCTTCCTAGATTATTATCTAATGATTTACAGCATCCTAAATAATCTGGATAATTTTCTTTATAATCACCTTCTATAGATTTTAAATCTTGTGGAAGGATATATTCTTTAAATTTATCCTTTGATCCTTCTGGTCCTTCATATATTTTTCTATCATTTTGATGATGTGGCTCTATATGTGATAAGAATAATAAAAATGGCTTTTCTTTATTTCTATTTTCTAAATAATCTAGAGCAAAATCAGTTATTTTATCAGCTCTATAACCTTCAAATTCTATCTTCTCCATATCTTTATTAAAGACATATCCATCATATCCATGAGATGTAAATTCTAATACATCTGATGCCATCCAATAATCCTTATATCCACCTCTTTTATTTTCTGGAACTGGAGAAGTTGAAAAATCACATTCATCTTTAGTTGATGCAAGATGCCACTTCCCTACATACGCAGTTTCATAACCTTCTTCACTTAATAATTTTGCTATTGTAGTTTCATCTTCTTTAAGTCCTATATCATTTATAAAACATTCTGTTTGCGTTGCATATTTTCCTGTTTGCATACAACTTCTAGCTGGACCACATACAGGTTGACAAGTAAAAGCATTTTCAAATTTTACTCCTTCACTTGCCATATAATCAAGATTAGGCGTTATATCTAATTTTTGCCCATAACATCCAACTGTATCAAATCTTTGCTGGTCTGAAAAAAATACTATTATATTTGGCTTTTTCATATTTATCCCTTAAGACCTCCAACATTAACTGCTTCTGTAAGCTTCTTATTAAGTAATGCATACACTATTACTGTTGGTATAATTACTATTACCATACCTGCAAATAATGCACCCCAATCAGTAGAGAACCTTTGAACTTCCATTAAGTTTTGAAGACCAACTGGTAACGTCTTTTTAGTATCATCTGTAAGTAGTGTAAATGCCATTGCATACTCATTCCAAAACCCCATAAAGTTAAATATTAAAACTGTAAGTACTCCTGGTTTTATCATTGGAAGTACAACATGTCTTATAGTTTGAAGTCTTGTGCATCCATCTATTACAGCAGCTTCTTCATATTCTTTTGAAACTCCTTTTATAAATCCTGTTAAGATAAATATTGCAAAAGGTAATTGAATTACTGAATATATTAAACTTAATGCTGTTAAGTTATTTAGTAAATTAAGTTTTGCTACTAGTAAAAATAATGGTACTAATATATAAGTTGGTTGTATAAATAAACCTAATGTCATAGCAAGCATTATAAGCTCTGCTCCAAAGAATTTGAATCTAGCTAAACAATACGAACATGGAACTGCTAGTAACATCAAAAATAATGTAGATACTAATGTTACATATACTGAGTTAAAAAAATACCCTGACATATTTGCTTTATTCCAAGCACTTATGTAATTTGTCATATTATATGCTCCTGGAAGAGCCCATGGATCAGCAAAGAATTCTTGTGATGTTTTAAATGATTGCATTACTGTCCAAAGTAGAGGAACTAATACCATAAATAAAAATGAAATTAATATTATTCTAAGAACTGCTCCTGTAAATACATTTTTTACTGTAAATTTATTATCTCTAACCAATGTTTGTCCCTCCCTTTATAATTCAATTACTTCTTTTTCTGTAATCTTTTTAACTATTAAAGCAAGTACTATTGCTATAACAAATACTACTACTGATATTGCCATAGCATATCCGTAATTTGCATTCATAAATGCTTGAGTATCCATCTGATTTAATAATGTTGATGATGCATTATCAGGTCCACCCTTTGTCATTACTTTTACAAATATGAAACTTAAATTAAATGCACCTGTTATAAAGAATGTAATTGTAACCCTTACTACTTCCCATATTAACGGAAGAGTTATTATAAAGAATTGTTTTATTTTACTTGCTCCATCAAGTGTTGCTGCCTCATATAAATCTTGAGGTATTCTATTTATTCCTGATATATACATTACCATGTAATAACCCGTTGCTTGCCATACCATTGTAAATACTAATGCCCATAATACTGTATTACTTTCTCCAAGCCAAGTTCTCTTTAACATTCCCATTCCTATAAAGTCTAAGAATGAGTTCAATATACCTAAATTAAAGTCATATATATACATAAATAACATACCAATAACTACCATAGATAATACATTTGGTAAAAAGAATACTAAGCGGTATAACGTTTTCTCCCACTCGAATATTTTTCCTTGTGTAAGTATTACTGCAAAGAATAGTGCAAGCAACATAGTAATTATTGGAAATAATCCTAATATAAAGAACGTATTTCCTAATGACTTCCAAAATACTGGGTCATTAAATAACGTTACAAAGTTTTCAAATCCTATAAATGTAGGATTACTACTAAGTCCAGTAGATCTATAAAATGACATTTTAGCTGCATTTAACATAGGATATATTTTAAATAATAAAAACAATAAAACAGTTGGTGCTACACAACACAATATAAATAAATTTTGGCTTCTTTGTTTTTTACTTTTTCCTAATATTTTACTAAATTTAGGCTCTTTATTTTGTGGCTTTTTTGGTGTTACTGTTTTTGCGTCCACATATATTCCCCCTCTTATAAGTTAATTAATTTTCTATACTATAATAGTAGTCCCATTTATTCTCTATTAAAATAGATTAATCTTACCCCTATATAGAAAATTTTTACATTTATAAGCTAAAGTATTTTAAATAAACATTTTCCTAAATATGTATTCTTTGTCCTATAGGACATACTTTACTTATTTTTCAAAATAAAATTTGAGCTAATTGTAATTATTTGCTTGAGTTTATTAATGGTATATAGATATAATTTAAATATACTAAAATTGGATTTTTTAGGGGGTGATAATTTCATGTTCAATAAAACAACTAGTCCTAGTTTTAAATACTTTGGTAGTATTACTTATAAAGAATTAGATTTAAATACTTCAACTTATTATAAATTTAGTAATAAAAATATTAAAAATTTTAAGCTTATAACTGACGACGATACAATAATTAGTGTTTCAAAAGGTGTTGTCATGATTTTAGTATCACTTGATATTAGTAGTATGAAATCTTTTATAATAAATAGAAATATCACTATAAAAAAAGGTGTATATTTTAATTTTATTTCTATATCAGATGAAGCAGAAATTTTAATTTCATCACGTTGTAATGAATTTCCATTGGTTGACTTAGAAGAGGAGTATACATATTCGTCTATATCTTCATCTTTAAATATAAATGAAATATATACTAAGTTTTATCAAGAGAAAGGCATTAATTATAACTTTCCTGGTGAAACTCATCCCTACTGGGAACTAACCTACGTTGATAAAGGTGTATTATCAACTACAGTAGATGGTAAAGATTATGAACTAAAACAAGGAGATTTAATTTTCTATGCCCCACTACAGTTTCATACTCAGTCTACATTAGACAAAAATAGTAGTTCTTATTTAACAATTAATTTTAATATGGATTTTAATCATCATGAGTTGTTGTGTAATAAGGTATTTAATCTTCAAAGAGAATCTTATTCTGTAGTTAGTAATCTTATCAAAGAGCTATCTAATGATAGTATATATTCTAATGATTTAGCCCTTTGTTATTTAAAGCAGCTTATAATACAAACTCTTAGATTAGAAAATTCCTATTCTCAATCAAGGCCTACTACTCATATGCAACAAACTTATGAAAATCAATTATTAAATGATATTATTAAATTTATAGATGATAATATTGATTCAAAGATATCTATTGATACTTTGTGCACTCATTTTTGTATAAGTACTTCTATGCTTCATTCTTTATTTAAAAAGAATATGAATAATACTGTAAAAAATTATATAAATGAACTAAAACTTAATAAAAGTAAGGAACTTATTAAAAGCTCTACATATACACTTAGTGAAATTTCAGAAATTCTTGGATTTTCATCAATACATTATTTTTCTAAGAAATTTAAATCAAGCTTTGGAGTTTCACCTACTGAGTACTCAAAATCTATTTACGAATAATAAAAAGAGGAGTAAG
>NZ_JAFFPK010000093.1 GCF_017590215.1 Clostridium sp. CCUG 7971 | reverse complement strand
TTTTATATACTACCTAGTTTTTAGACTATATTTATAATATCTTCGACCTTATCCATTTTTTCATCATAAATTTTTGGCCTTTTTATACTATACCATTCATATTTTTTTTGCAAACCTTCATGTAGTAAAATATTTGGTATGTAAAGACCATGTTCTATTAATTTATCTATATCTAATTTGTAATCTATATTTCTAAAAGGAAAATATTTTCGCTCTTCAAATTTAACCTTATTTATATCTACATATTTTATCATAGGTAATTTTCCTACTACAAAACCACAAGTTTCTATTAGTTCATTCCATGATATTAATTGTGGATTCGTTACATTATAGGCTTCTCTAACTTTATCTGTATGTATTAGACTTTCTAATACCTTTACTAAGTCTTCAATATATATAAATTGATTGACTACATCCTTACCGTAAGGCACAGGTATTTTTTTATTATGTAATATTCTATCAAAGAAGTAATACTCTCTATAAAAATTATTGTTAGGACCATATATATAGGTTGGCCTAATAATTATATATGGAATATCGCTATTTATAACAAAATCTTCAGTTTCTTTCTTATCTAGACCATATTTTCCCCAATGATTATTTTCACCTTTTTCATGATCTTCTTTAGCACTTTTACTACTGTCTTTATAAACTGCTCCAGATGATAAAACTATATATTTTTTTAATGATTTTACATCTACAAAGTCTATAAGATTTTTTATATCCTCTTTAAAGTAAGCTGTCATATCAAATATATATTCATA
>NZ_JAFFPK010000092.1 GCF_017590215.1 Clostridium sp. CCUG 7971 | reverse complement strand
GGGTTGGGCCTGTTCGCCCATTAAAGTGGTACGCGAGCTGGGTTCAGAACGTCGTGAGACAGTTCGGTCCCTATCCGTCGCAGGCGTAGGAAATTTGAGGAGACCTGTCCTTAGTACGAGAGGACCGGGATGGACGTACCTCTGGTGTACCAGTTGTTCTGCCAAGGGCATGGCTGGGTAGCTATGTACGGAATGGATAAGCGCTGAAAGCATCTAAGCGCGAAGCCAACTTCAAGATAAGATTTCCCACCGTAAGGGTAAGACTCCAGGAAGACTACCTGGTTGATAGGTCGAAGGTGTAAGTGCAGTAATGTATTTAGCTTATCGATACTAATAGGTCGAGGACTTGACCAATTAAAATGATTAATTCAATAAATGTTTGTAGTTTTCAGAGTATTAACTTTGAAAAACTTAATAGAAATATTAAGCATAAGAGATTATGTGGTTACAATAGCAAAGAGGATACACCTGTTCCCATTCCGAACACAGAAGTTAAGCTCTTTAGCGCTGATGGTACTTGGTGGGCAACTGCCTGGGAGAGTAAGACGTAGCCACGTAATCTTTTTTATTTTAATAAAAAAGCTGTTAGGGATTTTAATCCTAACAGTTTTTTATATACGCAAATTATGGCTTGTTTAATTTATAAATATATAATGGAGTATAAATAAAATATATACTTAACTAACTAGTTCATGCAAAGAGGCACCATTTATTAATTCATAATATCTGATATAAATTGATCTAACTTATTTAATCCTTCTAAGAAGATATTATCAGAACATGCAAAAGAAATTCTAATATAATTATCCATACCAAAAGCTATTCCTGGTACTACAGCCACATTATATTCTTCTAAAAATCTATCACAAAATTCGATAGAAAAACTTTCATCAAAATTAAATTTTTTAGATATACTCGATAAATCTATAAAGATATAGAATGCCCCATGTGGGTATATATAATCTATATAAGGTATAGAATTAACTCTATCACAAATTAAATCTCTTCTAGACTTATATTCTTTTACCATTTCATTTATATCATTAGAGCAATTTTTTAAAGCTCCATATCCTATATATTGTGCAGTTAAGCTTGGGTGAGATGTTAAATGCCCTTGTATTTTACTGATAGCATTTGCTATTGTTTGATTTGATGCTGAGTAACCTAATCTTAATCCTGTCATGGATACAGATTTAGAAAATCCATTTATTGTTATAGTTATATCTTTTGCACTTTCACTTATAGAAGCAACAGATACAAAACTATTATCAAAGCATATTTTTTCATAGATTTCATCAGCAAGTATATAGATATTATTTTTGATACAAAAATCTAATATAGATACTAATTCTTCTTTAGTATATACAGCTCCAGTTGGATTAGATGGATTATTTAAAATAAGAACTTTAGTTTTAGATGTAACATAAGGTATAAGATCGTTCGGTGTAATTTTAAAATTATTTTCTTTTTTAGAATCTATAAGTATCGGTTTAGCACTAACTAGTTTTATAATTTCTGGGTAACTTACCCAATAAGGTTTTGGAACTAATATTTCATCTTCTGGATTAGTTAAAGCTAATAAGGAATTTGTTATACAATGTTTCGCTCCACTAGATACCACTATTTCGTCTGGAGAATAGTTACAATTATTCTCATTAAGAAGTTTATTGCATATTTCATCTCTGAGAACTTTAAGTCCAGGAACCATATTATATTTAGTTAAATTATTATTAAGAGAACTTATACCACTATATTTTGCATCATATGGAACATTAAAATCAGGCTCTCCAATACTAAGGTCTAAAACATTAATACCTTTAGTTTTCATTTCGGATACTTTAGAGCTTATACCAATTGTATAAGATGGGGCTATAGATGAAACTCTATTAGATAACATGAAATCCTCCTTTATATTTTGAAATTATATATTAAATTAAAATTTTAAATATAGTTTTTACTTGTTTATATATGGAATAATAAGTAAAAAATTGTTATATTAACTTAATATTAGATATAGTATTTATTTATATACCTATACATTATTGTATGACTAAAATATGTATAAAAGTTATCCACAATACATATTATTACAAGCTTTTATTACAATAAAATCTAAAAAAATGAATTCAGCTTTTAACTACATTATATTGTAATTCCAATGGATATATGACTATAGTCAAAAATTATATAAAAAATAACAAAAATATTTATCATTCTTAAAACTATTACAATTGCTTAGGTTCAAATTATCCACATAGCATTTGCAATGATTTCAGTTAATTTGACTATTATGTACAAATTTGGTAATCTTATTTAGTAGCAATTATGAGAATCCCTTTGACGAAGTTAAAGGGGATTTTTTTAATCTTAATATACTATATGTAGTAGTGATTATATAAATATGATACAATATATAGTGATAAGGGGGGATTTTACGAATGATTAATTTAGTTAAAAAAAGAGACGGAAGAGTGATACCTTTTAATGCAGATAGAATAACTAGAGCTATATTTTTAGCAGCTAGTAATGTAGCAGAAAAGGAGCATAAATCACCAGATTATAAATTATCAGAAGAATTAACACAAGAAGTAATAAAAAGATTAAATACTAAATTTATAAATGATGTTCCAGGGGTAGAGGACGTACAAAATGCAGTTGTTAAGGTTCTTATAGAAGAAGGACATGCAAAGACTAGTGAAGAATATATAGTATACAGAACAGAAAGAAGTAGAATAAGAAATTCTAAAACTAGACTAATGAAAGCCATAGAAGAAATAACATTCGCTGATGCAAATGATGCAGATATAAAAAGAGAGAATGCTAACATAAATGGAAATACAGCTATGGGTACTATGCTTCAATATGGAAGTACAGTATCTAAAGAATTTTGTAAGACACACTTATTAAACCCAGAACACTCGTTTGCTCATGATAATGGAGATATACATATACATGACATGGACTTTTTAAACATGGGAACATTAACTTGTTGCCAAATAGATCTTAATAAATTATTTAAAGGTGGATTTTCTACAGGACATGGGTTCTTAAGGGAACCAAATGATATTATAAGTTACTCAGCATTAGCTGCAATTGCTATACAAAGCAATCAAAATGATCAACATGGAGGGCAAAGTATACCTTTCTTTGATTATGGATTAGCAGAAGGTGTATATAAAACATTTAGGAAATTCTATATAAGTAATATATCAAAAGCTTTAAAATTATTTAAAGGTATAGAAGATAACGGAATAATAAAAGATATAGTTTATAAATGTGAAGAAGAAACAGGGATGAAGGTAGGTATAAAAAGAGACGAAAAATATCTATCTGTTGAAAGAGAAAAGTTACAAGCTAAGTTTGATATAAGTGAAGAAAGCGCTAAAAATATACAAGTATTTGCTTTTGATGAATCTATTAAAGAAACTGATAAGAGAACATATCAAGCTATGGAAGCATTTATTCATAACTTAAATACAATGCATTCTAGAGCAGGAGCACAAGTTCCATTCTCTAGTATAAACTATGGAACAGATATATCTGAAGAAGGAAGAATGGTAACAAAGAATATATTATTATCACTAGAAAGAGGATTAGGAAATGGAGAAACTCCTATATTCCCTATACAAATATTTAAAGTAAAAGAAGGCGTTAGTTTAAACCCTGAAGACCCTAATTATGATTTATTTAAATTAGCGTGTAAGGTTTCAGCAAAAAGACTATTCCCTAACTTTAGTTTCTTAGATGCTCCATTCAATGCTCAATATTATAAAGAAGGACATCCAGAAACAGAAGCTACTTACATGGGATGTAGAACGAGAGTTCTTGGAAATGTATGTGGAGAAGAAATAGTTAGTGGTAGAGGTAATTTATCATTCACTACAATAAATCTTCCTAGATTAGGGATAAAACATGGAATAGTAAATAACAAGGAAGCTAATATAGAAGAGTTCTTTAATGAATTAGATCAAAAGATAGATTTAGTTACAGAGCAATTATTAGAAAGAATGGAAGTACAAGGTAATAAGAGAATGAAAAACTTCCCATTCTTAATGGGTCAAGGTGTATGGCAAGGGTCAGATCAACTTGGTCCAGAAGATAAATTATCAGAAGTTATAAAACAAGGTACATTAACTATAGGATTTATAGGTCTAGCTGAATGTTTATTAGGCCTTATAGGAAAACACCATGGTGAAAGTGAAGAAGCTCAAGAATTAGGGCTTAAAATAGTATCTCATATGAGAGAAAGAATGGAAGAAGCTAGTGAAAAGTATAATTTAAACTTCTCTATTATAGCGACACCAGCTGAAGGTCTTTCTGGTAGATTTACAAGAATAGATAAAAAAGCTTATGGCGAGATAAAAGGAATTACGGATAAAGAATATTACACTAACTCATTCCATGTTCCGGTTTATCATAAATTAAGTGCTTTTGATAAGATAAGAATAGAAGCTCCTTATCATGAACTTACTAATGCAGGTCATATAACGTATATAGAATTAGATGGTAACCCATCTGATAACCTAGAAGCTTTTGAGAGTATTATAAAGGCTATGAAAGAACAAGGTATAGGGTATGGAAGTGTAAATCATCCTGTAGATAGAGATCCTATATGTGGATTCTCAGGAGTTATAGAAAGTAGTATATGCCCAGCATGTGGAAGAAATGAAGAAGATAGTGATATCAAGTTTGAAAGAATAAGAAGAATAACAGGTTACTTAGTTGGTACAGTAGATAGATTTAATAACGCAAAACAAGCTGAAGTGCGTGACAGAGTTAAACATAAATAATATAAAAGATAAAGGGGAAATGGATTATGAAGATAAGAATATCATCTCCTACAACTTTTGATAGTATAGTAGATGGTCCTGGTCTTAGAATGGTAGTATGGACACAAGGATGTATCCATAATTGTAAGAATTGCCATAATCCACAAACTCATGATTTGTGTGGAGGATTCGAGGTAGATACTAAAGATATTATTGATAAGTTAAAGATATTAAAATTACAAAAGGGCATAACTTTATCAGGTGGAGAACCATTCTTACAACCAGAAGCTTTAGAAGAAATAGCTAAAGAAGCTAAGGAAAATAAATTAGATATATGGGCTTATACAGGATTTACATTTGAGTATTTGTTAGATAAAAAGAATCCTTCATATTTTAAAAACCTAAATTTGTTAAAGCAGATAGATGTATTAGTAGATGGAAAGTTTATGGAAGAGCGAAAAGATATAAGCTTAAAGTTTAGAGGATCGTCTAATCAGAGAATAATAAATGTACAAAGAAGCTTAAAATATAAGCAAATTATTTTGGCTGAAGAATATATGGAAGATTTATCTGCAGCTAAATAAAAATCTTTTTAATATAAATAAAAATAGTGTAAATAACTTAAAACAAGTTATTTACACTATTTTTTTATCTTTATTGATAATATATAAATAGAAAAATAATTACCTTATATATTATTAATTTATTAAATTAAAATATTTTTTTGTTAATAACTATGTGAAATATGTGGATATTTTTTTTGAAGCAATGAGAAATCAATGTGAATAATATGTTGATAATGTGGATAAATCGTATAGTTAAAATTCAAACTAAAATATATCTAAAAAAAATATTAAAAAAGTGTTGACGATGTTAATTTTAGATGATATAGTTATACTTGTCCTTAAGACGAGGGCAAATAAATAGAAAAACAACAGAAAAAAGTTGACAAAGTTAA
>NZ_JAFFPK010000091.1 GCF_017590215.1 Clostridium sp. CCUG 7971 | reverse complement strand
CTAAGGTCGCGAAGCCAACTTCAAGATAAGATTTCCCACCGTAAGGGTAAGACCCCAGGAAGACTACCTGGTTGATAGGTCGAAGGTGTAAGTGCAGTAATGTATTTAGCTTATCGATACTAATAGGTCGAGGACTTGACCAATAATTTAAAATGATAAATTCAATAAATGTTTGCAGTTTTCAGAGTATTAACTCTGAAAATGTTATTACTTAGAAAAATATGAAAATATTTCATAAAAAGTATTGACATTGATAACTTAAGATGATATTATTATACTTGTCTTAAAATAAAAGAATAAAACACAATAATGTGGTTACAATAGCAAAGAGGATACACCTGTTCCCATTCCGAACACAGAAGTTAAGCTCTTTAGCGCTGATGGTACTTGGTGGGCAACTGCCTGGGAGAGTAAGACGTAGCCACGTGATGTGCCGAAGTGGCGGAACTGGCAGACGCACAGGACTTAAAATCCTGCGGGACTTACCTCTCGTACCGGTTCGATTCCGGTCTTCGGCACCATGATTTATTAGGACCATTAGCTCAGTTGGTTAGAGCGCCCGGCTCATAACCGGTAGGTCCGGGGTTCGAGTCCCTGATGGTCCACCATAATAAATTAATTAAGAACTTTGAAAATTAAA
>NZ_JAFFPK010000090.1 GCF_017590215.1 Clostridium sp. CCUG 7971 | reverse complement strand
GTGGTACGCGAGCTGGGGGCGTAGGAAATTTGAGGAGACCTGTCCTTAGTACGAGAGGACCGGGGATGGACGTACCTCTGGTGTACCAGTTGTTCTGCCAAGGGCATGGCTGGGTAGCTATGTACGGAATGGATAAGCGCTGAAAGCATCTAAGCGCGAAGCCAACTTCAAGATAAGATTTCCCACCGTAAGGGTAAGACTCCAGGAAGACTACCTGGTTGATAGGTCGAAGGTGTAAGTGCAGTAATGTATTTAGCTTATCGATACTAATAGGTCGAGGACTTGACCAATTAAAATGATTAATTCAATAAATGTTTGTAGTTTTCAGAGTATTAACTTTGAAAAACTTAATAGAAATATTAAGCATAAGAGATTATGTGGTTACAATAGCAAAGAGGATACACCTGTTCCCATTCCGAACACAGAAGTTAAGCTCTTTAGCGCTGATGGTACTTGGTGGGCAACTGCCTGGGAGAGTAAGACGTAGCCACGTAATCTTTTTAATTTTGTTAAATATATTAATTTTTATATAAGGAGACATGCCATTAGGTATAGTCTTCTTTTTTATTGATTAAAAAGCCATAATTTAAAAATTAAAAATCAAAGTATTTTGTTCATTAATAATTCTAAATGGTTTTATATTAAAATGTTTGATAAAATAAAAGTTATTAGGGTTAATATTGGAGGAATATATGAATAAAAAAATAAAATTATTAATAATTGAAGACGATAATGATATAAATAAATTGCTATCTGAAATGTTATTAAATGAAGGTTATACAGTAAAACAATCCTATTCTGGAACAGAAGGGCTGATATATTTAGAACAAGAACCGTGGCATATAGTTTTACTAGACTTAATGTTGCCAGGTAAATCGGGAGAAGAGCTTTTAGGTGATATCAGAAAAAGAATGACAGTACCAGTTATTATAATATCAGCTAAAGAAGAAAGAAGTATTAAAATAGATATGCTTAAGTTAGGTGCAGATGATTTTATAAGTAAGCCATTTGATATAGAAGAAGTATTAGCTAGAATTGAATCTAATTTAAGAAGGTACATAGAATTTTCTGAATATGATAACGGTAAAGATATAGTAAATTATAAAGAAATATCTCTTAATAAAGATACAAGAGAAGTATTTGTAAATGAAAATAATGTAATATTAACAGCAAGGGAATTTGATATATTAAATCTTTTAATAAATAATCCTAAAAAAGTATTTTCAAAGTCAAATTTATTTGAAAGTGTATGGAAAAGTGAATATGTATGTGATGATAATACTATTACTGTTCATGTTAGCAACCTAAGGAATAAGTTATCTAAATTTGAAACAAAGTATAATTACATACAAACAATTTGGGGTATTGGTTATAAATTAGAAAAATAATCTTATAAATATTTAAACTTAAGACTTTCTTAAGATTTTATTTATAGTTAATTACAACTTAATTTCTATAATAAGAGTATATTAAAATATTTATAAGGGGTGAATTTATGAAAATAAATAAAATATCAGACTATACCTTGCGAACAAACAAATTAAGTAAATTATACAAGGGTGAATATGTGGTTAAAGAAGTATCTATGAATATTAAAAAGGGGGATATTTATGGATTTATAGGAAAAAATGGAGCTGGAAAAACTACTTTAATAAGATTAGTATCTGGTCTAGCGACAATAACTAGTGGAAGTATAGAGATTTTCGATGATAGTACAGAGCAAGGGATAGTTGATGGCAGAAGAAGAATAGGAGCACTTATAGAAACTCCGTCATTTTACCCAAATATGACAGCTTATGAAAATATGGAACTAATAAGATTTCAAAAAGGTATTCCAGGAAAATCATGTATAAAAGAAAAGTTAGATTTAGTAGGCCTAGGAGATACAAATAAAAAGAAAGTAAAAGACTTCTCTTTAGGAATGAAGCAAAGGTTGGGTGTAGCTATGGCTATTATTGGTGATCCAGAATTTCTTATATTAGATGAGCCTACTAATGGGTTAGATCCAATAGGTATAATTGAAATGAGAGAACTTTTAAAAAAGCTAAATAAAGAGAAGGGTATTACGATATTGATATCAAGCCATATACTAAGTGAATTATATCAATTAGCAACATGCTATGGAATTATTAATAAAGGAAAACTTGTTGAAGAAATTAGGCAATCAGAACTCGATGAAAAGTGCAAAAAATCTTTAGAGATAAAAGTAGATAATATTAATAAAGCTGTATGGGTTATAGAAAATATTTTTGAAAGTAAAAATTATAAAATATTTCCAGAAGAGACAATAAGGCTATATGATTTCATAGATGATCCAGGATATGTTTCAACTTCTTTTGCTAAGGAAGACATAGTAATAAGACAATTGTCATCTAAAGGTGATGATTTAGAAGACTATTTTATGAGCTTAGTAGGAGGGAGAAAATAATGACTAATTTAATAAAAAGTGATTTATATAGATTAAAGAAAAATAAAACTTTTAGAAAATGTATTTTTTCTATGGTTATATTTATAATTTTAATAACTGGTCTTTTTTCAGAATCTGGTGCCGAAATTGGAATTATAACTACACAGGTAGATAATAGAATGTATGGATTTATACTTAATAATACATTAATTGGGGAAAGTCTTATGGATATATTTGCAATAGCGTTAGGATTCACAGGTATAATATGCATTATGTTATTATTTATAGTTGGAGAATTAGTAATGGAAAGATATGAATTTGGTGTAATAAAAAATACTGTTTCTTATGGGCATAATAGATATAAAATTTATATATCAAATTTATTATGTATTCTTGTAGCAATTATATTACTTTCTATTATGACAATAGTAATTTCATGCGGAATTTGGAGTGTAATATACGGTGTAAATAAAAGTATTACAGGTATTGAATTTACTATGATTTTAAAGGTAATTACAGTATGGTTGGTTATATTATGTGCTATGGCTAGTATTTATACTATGATACATACGTTGGCAAGAAAGAAAACAACGGTTTTAGGTTTAAGTGTACTGTTTGTTGTATTTATTCCAATGTCATTAATTGAGTTAAAAATTAGTTATATAAATTATAAAATGCCAATGCTAATGCTTATGGATTTATGTTCTATGCCATTTAATAATGGATTACTACTTACTTTTGCAGTTAATTCAATATTAATAATTCTAATTAGTACTATTTTAGGATGTATTATATTTAATAAACAAGATATTAAATAAGATAAAGGGGGGGGAGGGTGAGTAATATGACTTATTTAGTAGCTATATTTTTTGTTGCTACTACAATTTTGCTTGCCCGAATATTTTTTATTAAAAAAGAAATAAAAAATATTACAAAACAGCTAAATAGTTATAATAGTTTAAAATCTAGTAAAAAAATAGATATAAAATTATTTGATAAAGATATAGAGAATTTAGCAGAGAATATTAACGAGTATATTTCTATTTCTAATGAATTACAGGTAAATAATATGAAATCACAAGAAGAACTAAAGAGGACAATAGCTAATATTTCTCATGATTTAAGAACGCCACTTACTTCAATTTTAGGATATATTCAAATGATAAAAAATAAGACTTTAGATGAAAATAAGAAAAGAGAGTACATAGAGATAACAGAAAAGAGAGCTAGATACTTACAAAATTTGCTAAATGATTTCTTTGATTTATCATTGTTAGAATCAAGCGACTATGAACTTAACTTAGAATATATAAATCTGAATAATATATTATGTGATGAATTAGCAGGATTTTATGAATATTTCGTTAGTAGAGATATAAATCCTAAGATAGATATTCCAAATAAAGATGTTATGGTAATTGGAGATATATCAGCTACTAAAAGAGTTTTAGAAAATCTAATGATTAATATAGCTAAACACTCCAATGGCTATGTATATATAGGTTTAAGTGAAGAAGGATTAAATACAATAGTTACGATAATAAATGAATCTAAAAACCTTACATCAAAAGATGTAGAATTAATGTTTGATAGATTCTATACAAATGATCAGTCTAGAAATTCAAAGGATAGAAATACAGGTTTAGGATTGTTTATTGTTAGAGGTTTAATGGATAAAATGAATGGAGATATAAAATGTGAGATTAAGAACGATTTATTACATATACAATGTATATGGAGTAATAAAGTTTTATAAAAATTTTATATTTAAATAAAGACTATATATAAAATTAATAATTTGATTTTTATTCATAGTCTTTTTATTTATGCAAAAAATTAAATACTATAAATATATGTAAAACTATATTTAAACTTAAATATTTAATAAAATTAAAAAATACTATTAAAGTTGGAAAATCTTGAAAATGCTGGATTTAAAATGAAAATATGAATTTAATTATACAATAGAATAAAAAAGTTTCAAAAAGGTATTGACGATATGATTTTAAGGTGGTATAGTTATACTTGTCCTTAAGACAAGGGCAAATAAGTAAAAAA
>NZ_JAFFPK010000089.1 GCF_017590215.1 Clostridium sp. CCUG 7971 | reverse complement strand
TTAAAGCATATCTCTATTTTATATTGAATCTATTTATTATTAGATATAGCAGTATTTGCAAACTCAGTATTAACTATGTCGCTGTAAGGAGGTTCTTTATCTAATTCATTAGCTTCTTTCATAACGTTCATTAAAGCATTTAAAGATTCTTCTTTTAATAGAGGATCAGTAGACCATGCATCTATTGACTTATATCTATCAACGACTTTTACTAAATCATCCATTTCTATATCTTCAAAGAATGGATGCATAGCTTTAGCTATTTCTTCGTTAGAAGCAGTTTTAACCCATTGTTGACCTTTATATAATGCGTTAGTAAATCTTTGTATTAAATCAGCATTATTATCCATATATGACTTAGTAGTAGAATAAGCAGTATAAGGTATTTCACCAGAGTCTTTACCTATTGAAGCTACTATATGTCCGCTACCTTCTTTTTCCATTTGAGTTCCAGTTGGTTCAAATACTGTTGTAAAATCAGCTTCACCACCAGCAAAAGCACCTGCCATTACCCCAAATTGAACGTCGGTTCTAAGGTTAGTTTCACCCTTAGCAGTATTTTCACCTATTTTAAGTCCATTTTTCTTTAATACATATTCAAACGTCATTAGAGGAACTCCACCTTTTCTTCCTCCAAGAATCTCTTTACCTTTTAAATCTTCGTATTTGAAATTAGGCATTTCTTCTCTAGCCATTAAGAAACTTCCGTCTCTTTTAGTAAGTTGAGCAAAATTTACTGCATAATCCTTGCTTCCTTGATTATAAACATAAATTGATGCTTCAGGGCCCATAAGACCGATTTGAGCTTCTCCTGATATTAAAGCAGCCATAGTTTTGTCAGCACCTTGAGTATTTATGATATCAATATCAATACCTTCATCCTCAAAAAATCCTTTTGTTATAGCTGCATATTGTGGAGCATAAAATACTGAATGAGTAACTTCTGCAATAGTAACTTTATCTAATTTTTTTTCTTGTGGAGTTTTAGTAGTGTTATTTGTGCATCCTGTAAGGCAAAGGGCGCTTAATGCTAAGGAGCTAGTAAGCGTAATAAACTTTTTAAACATATTAATCCCCCTTATATAAAAAGTCTGTAGTATTAAAAAATACTAACGATATTACATATTATTAGTTTTACAGTTTAATTGTTACTTTTAATAAGATGCACAACATAATTTATAAATTTTTTATTATATATAATTAATCTTCTTAAATTTAAAAAATATTATCTTCTTGAATTATATATTTTTTCAACAATATTTAAAATTTCATACATAACCCAAGCACAAAATGCTAAGACAAAGACACCCATCATAACTAAATCTAATTTAAATACTTGGCTACCATAAACTATTAGATATCCAATACCACTTCTAGAAACTAAGAATTCCCCTACTATAACACCAACCCATGCCATACCAATATTTATCTTAGTAAGGTTTATAAGGTTTCCTATATTTGCAGGAAGTATTAGTTTAAATAATACTTGATGCTTTTTTGCTCCAAAACTTTTAAGCATTTTAACTTTTTCTTCATCAACGCTTATAAAGTATTGATAAGCTGATAGTATTGTAACAACTACTGAAATAGTAACTGCAGTTACTACTATACCGGAAATTCCAGCTCCCGCCCAAACTATAATAATAGGAGCTAGTGCAGTTTTAGGAAGAGCATTTAATACAACTAAAAAAGGATCTAATATTTTTGATAATTTTTTAGACCACCATAGAGCAATTGCTACTAATATTCCAAGAACTGTACCAATTACAAGTCCAAGTAAAGTTTCATAAACTGACACCCATACATGTTCTAGAAGTTGGCCATTTTGGATATATTTCATAAATAAGTGATATATATCACTTGGCTTACTAAATAAGAATGTATTTATAATATTGTAATTTGCAAGAACTTCCCATAAAACTAAAAATCCTACCAATAAAATTATTTGAAAGAATAATACATTTCGTTTTTCGACTTTAGTCTTTTTAATATAATCTAAATAACCTTGAGAATCTTTACTTAACCTCATTAGAATCAAACTCCTTCCATAATTTATCGAAGTAGTCTTGGAACTTTGGAACCTTACGTGTTTGGAGAGGTGTTAAATCATTATCTTCACGAAGATTTATAGTGTATATACCTTTTACGGTAGAAGGTCGTTTAGATAGTACAGCTACCTTGTCAGACATACTAATAGCTTC
>NZ_JAFFPK010000088.1 GCF_017590215.1 Clostridium sp. CCUG 7971 | reverse complement strand
GTTTAATTTTCAAAGTTCTTTATAACAACTTATTTGCTGTTATTTTTCGTCCTTGTCTTTCGGACAAGTATAACTATATCATCTTAAATTTATAACGTCAATACTTTTTTAAAACTTTTTTATAATTTTTATATTTAATTATAAATTCACGCTATACTTGTCCATAAAATTTACTTTTTATGCATTAATCTAGATATATTTTCATACTCTGTATGTAAGTTACTATCATAATTTAATTTAGCTGTAATATTAACTAAATGTCTATTTTTATTATGATTTACTTTTACATTATCATATCTTGCATCGTCAGAATTATCTTTTAAATAGTTTCTTAGTAGCTCTTCTCCTGATTTATTATCTGCATTGTCATATATATTAAAATAAGCAGAGTCTGCAACTTCAATAGATAGGTTGTAGCTACCATCTTCTAATTTATTTCTTTGCACCATTATATTATCCATTTTATTTTACCTCCTAAAATAATATTCTTTTTTAATTTTTCCATAATATTAATTTTTATTATATTTTTTATAATTTATTTATATAAAAAAGCCATATAGATATATATTTCAATTAATATATATTCTATATGGCTTTTCTCTAATAATAACTTTCTCTATCTCACTCATTTACACTCATACTCTTATACATGATCAGCTGCATTATATACATTTTTTAAATCCTTCTTTAGCCCTAACATCTATAACTAATAATTCTTTAGTGTTATTTATTAATTTTTCTGTCTACTTTTCATTTATTTTTTTATTCACCTTCTATAGGTACATTGAATTGTTTACTTTTTATATGCTACTTAAAATATACTAGATTCTTATTTTTAACAGTAAATCTTATTAATTCATTCTCATTAAATAAATCCTCGTTGCAACTAGCTTTTAATATACTGTCTTTGATTTTTAAATCGTAATGTGTCCTATCTCCTGAATATCTCTTTTTTACTATAATAGCTTTCGTTCCATATTCATTATTTATACTACGTATATCTATACCTTCTTTTGGTATCATTAATTCTATATTATTTATATTTTCTTTATTATTTAAATTAATCTCTATAATATTACTTTTAAATACTCCATTTTCTATATTTCCTCTTATATAATTTCTTTCACCAAATATATTTGCTACATTTTTACTTATTGGATTTTCATATAAGTTTTTTGGTGTATCAAATTGTTTTATCTCTCCATCTAACATAACAGCTATTTTATCACTCATTATTAAAGCTTCTTCTTTATCATGAGTAACTAATATTGTTGTTATATTCTTTTTTCTTTGTATATCTAATACAAACTCTCTCATTTCATCTCTTAAATTTATATCTAAATTAGAAAAAGGCTCGTCTAATAATAATATCTCTGGTTCTACTGCTAGTGCTCTTGCTATTGCGACTCTTTGCTTTTGACCGCCTGATAACTCCGATGGATATTTATTTTCATAATTATTTAATTTAACTAAGTATAATAGTTCTTTAACTTTAGAATCTATATCCTTCTTTGATACTTTCTTCATTTTTAATCCAAAAGCTATATTTTCATATACATTCATATGTGGAAATAATAAGTACTCTTGAAATACTATTACTGCATTTCTTTTTTCCGGAGGCAAATTTAAAACTGATTTATCATTAAATAATATATCCCCCTTATCTGGATTTAATAAACCTGCTATTAATTTTAAAGTTGTGCTTTTACCACACCCTGATGGACCCAATAAAGATATAATTTCACCTTTATTGATATCTAAACTTATATTTTCTAAAACTTTTGTATCATTAAAATACTTTGTCATATTAACAAGCTTAACGTATGACATAATCTTCTCCCTTATAATTGTTTAATCTAATTTATAATTTATATTATCTTGTTTGTAGTACTTGTTAACAGTTAATTCAATAAGAATTAATGCTAATAAACTAACAAGTAAGAAAACTATACTATATAATGCTGATATTGTTCTGTCACCACTTTGTATATAAGGAAACATAATCATAGGATATGTTGTTATTACTCCACCTCCTATAAGTAGTGTTAAAAAATACTGACTAAATGATATTATAAAACACATACTAGATGCTCCAATTATACCTGGCATTAAAAGAGGTAAAGTAACATATCTAAATATACTAAATTTGTCTGCTCCTAGAACTTTAGCTTGTACTTTATATTTGTTTCCTAATATTTTATATACATCGCCTATAATTCTTACTGCATATGGGATGCAAGGCAATAAGTTGATAATTATCACTCCCAATATATTATTCGCAATTCCTAATTTTATAAATATAATATGTATTCCCATTGCCACTGATGTTGTCGGAACTATTATCGGAGACAGTATAAGTATTTCTATGATTTTTTTACCTTTGAATTCATATAAGTTTAATGCATTTGCAGCTGGTATACTTATTAATATGGTTATTGTTACGACCATCATTGATATTAATATACTATTTAGTAATACCTTAACATTTTGCATATTTAGTATGTATTCAATCCCTCTAATTGAATAGTTTATCGGTATTAATTCGGGATAAGCCCATGAATTTGTAAAAGCCCATATAATTAATATTAAAATTGGAGATATTAAAATTATAATACTTAAATCAATTATTAATCTTTTTAAATTTCTCTTCATAGTAATCACCTAATATCTATCCTTATATATCTTTGAAAAAACTTTATTATATATTAAAAGCATAAAAATACTTACTCCAGATAATATAACATTTACACTCATCGCAATTGGTCTTTGCATTAAATCTGAACTAGAATAACTTATATACGCTTGTACTGATAAGGCTTTTGGTGTAGATGGACCTATTAAAAAGGGAACTTCAAATGATCCAAAAGAAAATGCAAACAGTATAATAAAAGACGATATTATACTAGGCATTGCCAATGGTAAAATTATAAATCTAAAAGCCTGAAACTTATTGGCCCCTAAATTTATAGCTACATTTTCTAAACTCTCGCTTATATTTTTTAAAATATTATAAGCAGTTATAATTACAAACGGTATTCCCTTCCATAAATATACAAGAATTATTCCTATACCATTTTCGTCTAGTACTAATTGTGTAAATTCTGATGAATCTTTTATTACTCCTAGATTATATAATATCCTTGATAAGATTCCGCTTTGAGAAAAAATCATAAATACTATAATAACTACTACTATATGAGGAACTATTATAGGTAAATTTAATAAATTTACTTTTAGTTTTGAGTACTTATTTTTAGATAATGCATAAGCTAGTAATGTACCTACTACTACACATATAAAAGATGAAATAAAAGATATTTTTAAACTAAATATAAGAGACTTTAAGAAAGTTTCATCTCTTAAAATCTCTTTATAGTAATCTAATGTAAAATTATTAAGTCCTATACTTGGAATATATCCTATACTTTGAAAAATACAATTTAATATTCCTACCCCCATTATTAATATAACTAATATACTAATTGGAGCTAGTAGTAAATATGGCTTTAATTTATTTTCCACTTTCTAAAACCTCTTTAATCCATATTTTTTCTATTATTGGAACTAAACCTGCTTTTAATTCTGGTAATGAATTTTCTATTATTATAGATTTACTAAACTTTGATTTTTCTTCTTTTGTCATTTTTTCTATATCTAATACAGTTGCATCTCCCCAATTTTTGCTATCTGACTTAGAACTTTGCGCATCTATGCTCATTAAGAAATCTGCTAAAACCATAGCACCAACTTGATTTTGAGAGTTTTTAGGTATTGCTAAGAAATGAGTATTACTTATATTACCTTTATCAAATTCTAGTATCTCTGTATCCTTGCTAAATTCTCCACTTTTAATTCTATTTAAAACTCCATTTGGTGAATATGTCATATTAAAATAAACTTCATTATCTGAATACATATTATCTAATTGAGATGAAGTTTGAGGATATGTTTTTCCTTTATTCCATAAATAAGGCTTTATTTCATTTAAGTAATCAATTGCCGGTTGTATAACTTCTTTTACCTTAGCTTCATCTTCTGGAAGATTTTTTACTTTTTCATATCCTACAATATCATATATTACATTTCTAACAAATGCACTTCCCGTGAAATCTGGTAATGCTGGGTATGTAAATTTACCTGGATACTTTTTAACTATTTCTTTTAAATTCTGAGTATTAGCCATCTTTTGAGGCACTTTAGATGAATTTTTCACTATAGCAAATTGAGCTTTGCCCCAAGGTGCTTCCATACCATCTACACTCGTTCCAAAATCAGTAGTTATATCTTTCGATTCTCCATCTATATAATTATTAAAATTTGGAAGTTTAGCTGTAAAAGGTCCAAATAATAAGTCATTTTCTTTGGCTGTTTTAAAGTTTTCTCCATTTATCCATACTAAATCTATTACACCTTTTGAGCTAGCTTGTTTTTCTGATAATAACTGATTTAATATATTATCTATATCCATACCTACTCTTTTTACAGTTATATCATATTTTTCTTTCATTTGAGGTATTACATATGTATCAAACCACTTATTCATTACCTCATCCCCACCGTATCCGTAGAAATTCACACTACTTCCTTTTGCACTTTCTAAAATTTCTTCGTAATTGTTATTTAGTATGTTTTCACTACTTTTAGTTTCTTTATTTGAACACCCTACTAAACTAATTGTAATAAACATACATAATACTAATGTTATTATTTTTTTCATATTCTTCTCCTTAATCTAGTATTTTTTTAGCTTCTAACGCCCTTTGAAAAGCTGTTATTAAAATCATAATTGAAAATATATTAGTTATTATAGGTAAATAACTAGGTAATAAAATCATTAATGAAAACATTATAAATCCTTCACTTCTTTCAGCTACTCCAGCCTGGTAATAAAATGACTTCATACCTTTTTGCTGCGTAAGCGCTCCTACTGTTAAAAATATAGTCATGGATAAAATAATACTAATAGCTAATATTATTAAATTCATTCTTATATCTATATGTCTAAATCCTATAACTAATATAATTGAAACCTCTACTATCCTATCAAAAGTTATATCCATTAAAGTCCCAAAAGAAGAGGTTTTATTTGTTTTTCTTGCCATAGCTCCATCTACTGCATCTAAGTATCCTGACACCCATAATAGTATCACTCCTATAATCTCCATATCAAAGTATACAAATACTGATGTAAGTACCCCTAATATTAGAGCTAATACAGTAACATTATTTGGAGTTAAATTTAGCTTTATAAAAAAATTAGCTCCACTCTCTATAATAGGATTTACATATTTTCTCGCATGAGTATCTAACATTTATTCCTCCTGTTCTTTATTTATATTATTTTTTATAAATTTCTTTTTTAAAATCATTGATATAAATATAAGAAGTATTAATGCTGAAATAGAAATATAAAAACTACTACTTCCTATATTTAAAGCCTGTGCACCTATATTAATAAATACAAGTATTCCTGGTACTGTACCTAAAAATGTAGCCAATATAAAATCCTTATATTTTACTTTAGTTAAACCAGCTCCATAACTTATGACATCAAATGGAAATAACGGTATTAGCCTAAGTAAAAATATAATATAAAATCCATTATTATTTATTATATTTTCTATATTATCTAATTTACCTTTTGTAAATTTTTTTACTATGTTTCTCCCTAATTTTTTTGAAATATAAAAAGATATAGTCGCTCCTATTAATGCTCCTATTGCTGTATAAATATATCCCTTATATAATCCAAATAATAATCCCCCAGATATTGCAAGAATAGAATCTGGGAACAGTGTAAGAGGTACTAATGCAAACATTATAATATATATAATTGGAGCGAAAGTTTTAAATGAACTTACATAGTCTTTTATATCACTTATACCTATATCCATCTTAAATATCTTATATACAATCAATATAAATATTATAACGAACACAATACTTATAAAATATTTTAACAAATTATTTTTATTTATCTTCATATTAAATGCCTTTCATTATTTTAATACTTTCTTAGCTTTTTTTATCCCATTGTATCTCGTTTTCCATTTTTCAATAGTAGATTTTTTATCTTGTGTAAATTTTATTTTATCTAGAACATCTTGATTAAACATAAAATCTAGTATATGAAGAGTATTCTTATCTACACTTAACATCGATTCACAACAAGATTCACAATAAGTAACTATATTATCACTTTTAGCTTCATTAGCTCTTTTTTTAGTTTGATTCATTGCTATTTTGGGATTAGTAACTCTTAGCATCCCTCCCGAACCACAACACTCACTTTTATCTTTATTTTTATTAAATTCAGCTACTTTAACTCCTAAATCATTAAGTATATCTCTAATGTAATTATGTATATCACCTTCATCTCTAATAGGACATGGGTCATGAATTAAAAATACATCTTCTACATCTTTATAATATCCTCTTAGCTCATTAGGTAATTTATACTCTATAATTACCTCCCATAAAGTCTTTACAACTACGTTTTTACTATAACTTTTTATAGTTTTAAAACAATTTGGACATGCTACTATAATTTCATCTATATTATTTTCATCAATCATAGACTGTAGCTTAGAATAATAATTATTAAACTTATCCATATCTCCCATAGATAAGGTTGGCTTTCCACAGCACCCAAATACTAAAGATAAATCTTTTATATTTGATTTTAAATAGTCATATGTATTTAAAACTATCTCATCGCTATAACTTGACAAACTACATCCTGGAAAAAATATTTTTTTACTTCCCTCTTCAATAAATTGTTTTGAAAATAATGGAGAAAAGCTACTACTTTGATGGATTTTTACTGTTTTATATCCAATATTATTTACCTCTTTATGATTCTCTTTAAATATATCTTTCCTTATATTATAAAACATTGTATTTAAATCTATATCCTTTGGACATTTTATAGTACAAACATTACATAACATACATGAATAAGGTATATTTTTGTCTATACTCTTTTCATTTATAATATCTTTTAATAAT
Source organism: Clostridium sp. CCUG 7971 (assembly GCF_017590215.1). Taxonomy (GTDB): domain Bacteria; phylum Bacillota; class Clostridia; order Peptostreptococcales; family Peptostreptococcaceae; genus Faecalimicrobium. The sequence goes on along the minus strand of NZ_JAFFPK010000088.1, from coordinate 1,049 downwards.
TCTTTAGGAGAAGAACTGTAATCTTTCATCATAGGACATGAGTTAAAGCATATTTTACAATCAACACAATTATTTTCATTATCTATAATCTGGGTTAATCGTTTTTCATCTAAATTTATTTTCTTCATATTGCACCTCCATCTTCAAAATAGAAATTATTGAAAATTAAATAGATTGATATATTATATCAATCTATTTAATTTGTAATATTTAATTCTGTTTAACTTGTCCATCATTATAAACTTTTTTAAGCATATAAATAAATATGCTTATAGCAAATAATGTGAGTATCCCCATCATCATTAATTTAACTCCACCAGTTAACATACCACCTACATAAGAATAAACTATCGTAGCTGGAAGTTGCCCTAATCCTGTAGCTATAAAAAATGATATAAAGCTCATTGATGTTAAACCTGCTGCATAACTTACTAAATCAAATGACATAAATGGTAAAAGTCTAGCTATTAATATTGTATGTTTTCCGTATTTATTAAAAAATTCGTCTACACTCTTAAGCGCAAACTTACTTGTAAGTTTTTCAACTGTATCCCTACCTAAAAATCTAGCTATATAAAAACATAAAACAGCTCCTGCCATGGCACTACTCCAAGATAGTATAGCTCCCATTACCCAACCAAATAATGCTGCGTTAGCAAAAGTTATAACAAATGAAGGAAGTGGAGCTGCAACTGATTGTAATATCATAAGTAAAAATGACATTACTGGTGCCCAAGCTCCAAAAGATAGTATATATTCTTTTAATCCTTCTAAATCCAACCTAACTAAATAAGATATAACTAAATCTACAGTTCCTTTAATATTTGGTAAAAATATATAAATTAATATACATAATAATATAATTCCTAGCGTTATCCAAAATGAAATTAATTTCTTACCGCTTTGTTTATTTATAATAATTCCACTCCTCTCATTGACTTTATATAAAAAATACCTAAATTTAATTATATCAAATATTTTATAGGTCATTTTATAGATTATATCTATATATGAATATATTATTATATATTTTCTCTATTATATAAAAA
>NZ_JAFFPK010000087.1 GCF_017590215.1 Clostridium sp. CCUG 7971 | reverse complement strand
AAATATAGATATCTATATTTTTTATTTAAATTAGTCTGTTTCACTACTAACTCCATATAACCCAAGTGACCACATACAGATTATACTTCTCAGTTCCTAAATTTTATTTTTATAATATAAAACATCTTTATTTCATTTCAAATTTATTTTATTATATTATGATTTTATATTTTAACATTTTTCTTTTCAATCTAATTTATTCTATTTTTTACGACATATCTATGTAGGTTTTTATTTATTATTACAATGATAAATTCTCAATTAAATTTTCATCACTGTAACAAAGTTTAAATTCGAAAAAACTTCTAATTTTGTCGTATTTTATTTACTTTTTTAGTTAGCTTTCTAATTTTACTATTTTTATTTAATTAATTTTATAAAATTTACGTTTTAACTTATTTTTTATTTTTATTCTATAATAATTTCAAGTCAAAAATAACTCAAGCAAATGGAATACCTATTTGCTTGAGTTAATAAATTTCACATTATATTTTTAAATCATCTTATAGGTGATATTACATTTGAGTTTATATTTCCACCTACTTCTATTATGTTTTTATATCCACTTTGTTTAATAGCTTTAATCTGAGATGCAGTCAATTTATTAGTTCCTATTACTATAGGTGCATTTTTCATACTAGCTAAATTCCCTACTGACAATGCATCTATAAGCTCATCTGATTTAGTTATTATTATAGTATCTATATTCTTATGGAATTTTTCAACTACTTTTGCATTAGTTTCTTGTCTATTTGCTCCATATATTCTATTACTTTCTAAACTATTTCCAGCTATGTTTTCTAAACTACTTATAATATTTCTCGTCATAACTTGATCTCCACCTATTATATAGATATCTTTTTTTCCCAAATTAATTATCCATTTAGTAATCTCTTCATTTAACTTATTTCCATTAGTTATAACTATAGGTTGTTTATTTTTACAAGCTTTTGATAATATACTCATAGCATCTGCTTCACCTTTATATCCATTAACTAAATATAAACTCTTTATATCACTTATATTTTGTATATACTTAGCTATTTGTAGTGAAGTTTCTTCTCTATTATCTCCAGCTATTCTTACTATATTTTCTTTAGATATATTTGTAGTATTTGATATTTCATTTACCACACTTTCTTGTATAGCATTAGGTCCACCTATTATATAAATTTTAGATGGTTTTAATCTTTTTAGTTCATTTTTTGTCTCATTTGGTAATTTATCTTTACGAGTTAGTAAAGTTGAAGAATTGGTTACTGACGATAATGGCCCTGATGAAAGTCCATCAGAATAGCTACTTCCATTGACTAAAACTACTGAATCTGTTTTATTTTGAAATGCTTCTTGGCTAATTTTTGCCGCTGTATCATATCGATTAGTTCCTATTATTTTTTTAACTGGTATATTTCCAATATTACTAGTATCAACATAAGCTATATCTTGGCCTTTATTTTCAGGTATTTTTATATCTTTATCGATTGAAGGATGTAGTACTACACAACCTCCACCTCTTAAATCTGTTCCTTTACCAGCATATATTCTTGGTACTATATCATTAAATCCATCTTCATTTTTAAATCCATATTTTCCACTTGGTTCATTCAACACTAAAGCTACTCTAAAGTTTGTCATAAACTCTCCAAATGTCATATTGGGATCAATATATTTTTGAATAATTGATTCTACAGATTTATAATTACTTTGTGGGCTATTTAATATTTCTTTATATATATAATCTCCTTGTCCTACTTGTATTCTTAGATATTCCATGAATAAATAGGATAATGCATAATTTGATACTGTATCTCCATTATAATCCCAGTATAATAATGAATGACCATTGGCTATTGATTTTGATTTGTTATAATAATTTATTCTATTTTCTCTTGGCTTTTTTAGATAAACTTGTTCCGCTGCCAATGATAAACCTTCATCTAGCCAAGTTTCCATATCTTGTTTATTTCTTTTTAATACATTTTCATTATAATTTACCATATGTTGAAATTCATGAGCTAAAACTGGATATATTTTTGAAAGGTCTTTTTTATTACCTGTACCCATAGCTGGATAAGTATCAATATAAAACATTTCACAATGATTAGAATTTTCTACATCATATAAATCTTTTGGACTAAAATATCCTTGTGTATATACATTAGTTTCTGCAAAGTTATCTCCTATATCGTAGCAAAGTATATTTATCTTTGAGTCATTATCTACATCGCTTTCGTATCCAAAGTTATTTCTTATAGTGTTATAAATATTATTTTCAAACTCTTTACCTATACTTATTGCTTCGTCTCTAGTAATGCTATCTTTATATACCCATACGTTGACTTTATATCCTGCATACTCTAAGTTTGCAGTTATTTTATATTCACTTCCATTTCTAAAATTGGTTACATTAAATTCTTTAGTATCTTCTACCGTAGACATAGATTTAGATTTATTTAATGGTATTTTATCAGGAGTAATAAGAGATGAATTGGATTCATCAAATGGTATCACAGTGTCTATAGGGTGCATTCCATCTAGGTCTCCATCTTCTTCACCTGCATAGTCATTTTCATTTATTATCCCTGTATTTTGCAGTTTTTCTATATTCGTTGATTCGTTATTTATTATAATGTATCTATCTTCACTGCTTGTACTAGCATAAATCATAGAAGAACCTAGAGCCATAATTAATATTATAGATATGACGATTTTTTTCACTTCAATTCCTCCATCTTGGCCACTTTTAGTCTAGCCATTTATTTTAGGTTCTAATGCATATTATGATTGTTCGACATTTTATGAACCTATCCTAAGAGGAATATTTTAATATTATGACTTCTAGGATTCTATGTTTGTTTTAGATATCTCTATTTTAAATTATCTTATAGATGATATCACCTTTGGGTTTATATTTCCACCCACTTCTATTACATTTTTATAACCACTTTCTTTAATAGCCTTAATTTGGGATTCCGTTATTCTATTTGTTCCTATAACTATAGGTGCATTTTTAATACCTGCTAAAACCCCTACTGATAATGCATCTATAAGCTCATCTGATTTAGTTATTATTACTGTATCTACATTTTTATAGAATTTATTAAATACCTTAGCATTAGTTTCTTGTCTATTTGCACCGTATATTCTATTTTGTTCTAAATTTGTACCTACTACTTTTCCAACATTATTTATAAAACTTGGAGACATAACTAAATCTCCACCTATTACATAAATATTTTTAGTTCCTATATTTTTTATCCATTTTAAATTTTCATCTTTTAACTTATTACCATTAGTTATTATTATAGGTTGTCTATCTTTACTTGCCTTTGATAATATACTCATGGCATCGGCTTCACCTTTATATCCATTAACTAAATATAGAGTATTTACATCACTAATATTTTGCATATATCTAGCTACTTGAATTGAAGTATCTTCTCTATTATTTCCTGCTACTCTTACTATATTTGATTTAGATATTTTAGTAATATTAGATATTTCATTTATGACGCTATCTTTTATAGCATTTTCTCCACCTATTATATAAACCTTAGATGGCTTTAATCTTAACAGCTCATTTTTTGTTTCATTCGGTAATCTATCTTCACTAGTTAGTAGCATAGAAGAATTAGTTAATGATGCTAATGGCCCTGATGAAAGACCATCAGAGTAGCTACTTCCATTTACTAAAACTACCGAATTCGATCTATCTTTAAATGTTTCTTGGCTAATTTTTGCTGCTGTATCATATCTATTATTTCCTATTATCCTTTTAAGTTGAATATCTGACATATTACCAGTGTCAACATAAGCTAAGTCACTACCTATGAAATTATCTACTTCCAGGTTTCTACCTTTAGAAGCATCTAATACTATAGAGCCTCCACCTCTTAAATCTGTTTCTCTTCCAGCATATATACGAGGTATTATTTGATTAAATCCATCTTCCCCTTTAAATCCATATTTACCAGTTGATTCATTAATTGCTAAAGCCACTCTAAAGTTTGTCATAAATTTTCCAAATTGAATATTTGGGTCAATATATTTTTGTATAACTGATTCTATTGCTTTGTAATTATTTTGAGGATTTTCTATTATTTCTTTATATATAGAATTTCCATGATTTGCCTGTATTCTTAAATATTCCATAAATAAGTATGATAATGAATAATTAGCTAATGTGTCACCATTATAATCCCAGTATAATAATGAGTGACCATTAACTATTGCTTTTGATGTGTTATAATAATCTATTCTATTTAATATTGGTTCTTTTAGGTATATCTGTTCTGCTGCTAATGATAAACCTTCATTCATCCAAACATCCATGTCTTGTCCATTTTCTTTTAATACATTCTCGTTATAATTAACCATATGTTGAAATTCATGAGCTAAAACTGAATATACCTCAGAAACATCTTTTTTACTTCCCATACCCATAGATGGATAAGTATCTATATAAAACATTTCACATTTATTAGAGTTTTTTACATTATACAAATCCTTTGGACTAAAATATCCTTGAGTATATGCACCAGTTGCTTCAAAGTTATCTATTATATCGTAACAAAGTATGTTTATTTTTGAATCACCATCTACATCACTTTCATTTCCAAAGTTATTTCTGACAAGGTTATAAATATTCTTTTCAAATTCTTTACCAATACTTGTCGCTTCTTCTTTGGTAATACTATCTTTATATACCCATACATTAACTTTATATCCAGAGTATTCTAAATTCGCACTTATTTTATATTCATTATTGTTTTTAAAATTGGTTACATTAAATTCTTTAGTATCCCCTACTATAGACATGTTATTAGACGATTTAGATTCTAATATTTTATCAGGAGTGACAAGAGGTGCATTAGTATTATCAAATGGTATAACTTTATCTATCGGATGCATACCATCTAAGCCACCATATTCATCTTTTGAATAATTGATTTCATTTACCGGACCAGTACTTTGATAATTTCTTGGATCTGTTGATTCGTTATTTATTATGATATATCTACTTTGGTTATTTGTATTAGCATATATCATAGAAGTACTTAGAGCCATAACTAACATTATGGATATAGCTATTTTTTTCAATTTAACCCCTCCATTTATGCACATTAACGAACTAGTCATTTTTAGTTCTCATTTATCCTATGATTACTCGACCATATGTGACACATGTTTTAAAGTTATGGACTCTAAGATTCTATTTTAAAATTATCTTATAGATGAAATTACACTTGGATTTATATTTCCACCTACTTCTATTATATTTTTATAACTACTTTCTTTAATATATTTTATTTGAGATTCCGTTAATCTATTTGTTCCTATAACTATAGGTGCATTTTTCATACCTGCTAAAACTCCTACTGATAGTGCATCTATAAGTTCATCTGATCTAGTTACTATTACTGTATCTACATTTTTATAGAACTTATTAAATATTTTTGCATTGGTCTCTTGTCTATTTGCACCATATATTCTATTTGCTTCTAGATTTGTACCCACTACTTTTCCCACATTACTTATAAAACTTGGTGACATAACTAAATCTCCACCTATTGTATAAATATCTTTAGTTCCTACATTGTTTATCCATTTTAGATTTTCATCTTTTAATTTATTACCATTAGTTATTATTATAGGTTGTTTATCTTTACTTGCCTTTGATAATATACTCATTGCATCGGCTTCACCGTTATATCCATTAACTAAATATAATTGATTTACACTTCCTATATTTTGCATATATCTAGCTATTTGAATTGAAGTGTCTTCTCTATTACTTCCAGCTATTCTTACTATATTGGATTTAGATATTTTTGTAGTATTAGATATTTCATTTATTACGCTATCTTTTATAGCATTTTCTCCACCTATTATATAAACTTTAGATGGTTTTAATCTTAATAATTCATTTTTTGTTTCATTTGGTAGTCTATCTTCACGAGTTAGTAAGGTAGAAGAATTAGTTAGTGATGCTAATGGTCCTGATGAAAGTCCATCAGAATAGCTACTTCCATTTACTAAAACTACTGAGTCTGCTCTATCTTTAAAAGTTTCTTGGCTAATTTTTGCTGCTGTATCGTATCTATTATTTCCTATTATTCTTTTAAGTTGAATTTCTCTCATATTACCAGTATCCACATAAGATAAGTTACTACCTCTAAAATTAGCTACTTCTAAGTTTTTACCTTCAGAAGCATCTAGTACGATAGAACCTCCTCCTCTTAAGTCTGCTCCACTTCCAGCATATATACGAGGTATTATTTGATCAAATCCATCTTCCCCTTTAAATCCATATTTACCTGTACTTTCATTTAGTACTAGCGCTACTCTAAAGTTTGTCATAAATTTTCCAAAAGTCATATTTGGGTCTATGTATTTTTTTATAACAGATTCTATTGCTTTATAGTTATTCTCTGGATTATCTATTATTTCTTTATATATAGAGTTACCTTGACCTGCTTGTATTTTTAAGTACTCCATAAATAAATATGATAATGAATAGTTAGCTAGTGTATCTCCACTATAATCCCAATATAATAATGAATGCCCCTTAGCTATTGATCTTGATCTATTATAATAGTTTATTCTATTTAATCTCGGTTCTTTTAGATATATTTGTTCTGCTGCTAATGATAAACCTTCATTCATCCAAACATCCATATCTTTTCCGCCTTCTTTTAACACATTTTCATTATAATTTACCATATGTTGAAACTCATGTGCTAAAACTGGGTATACCTCAGAAATATCTTTTACACCGCCTGTGCCCATAGATGGATATGTATCTATATAAAACATTTCTCCGTTATTAGAGTTTTCTACATTATATAGGTCTTTGGGGCTAAAGTATCCTTGTGTATAAGAATTAGTAGTATCAAAATTATCTATTATATCGTAGCAAAGTATACTTACTTTTGAATTTTTATCTACATCACTTTCATTCCCAAAATTATTTCTAATAGTATTATAAATATTATTTTCAAACTCCTCACCTATACTTGTTGCTTCTTTTTCTGTAATGCTATTATCGTGTACCCATACATCAACTTTGTCTCCTGAGTACTTTAAATTTGCAGTTATCTTATAGTCACTTCCCGTTTTAAAATTAGTAACATTAAATGATTTACTACTTCCTGAAGTAGACATACTTCTAAGCATATGTTTTGATGCATCATTAGGAGTAGCAAGAGGTGCATTAGTATTATCAAATGGTATAACTTTATCTATAGGATGGATTTCATCTAAGCTACCATATTTTTCATTTGCATACTCAATTTCATTTATTGGTCCTGTTCTTTGATAATTTCTTGTATCTGTTGATTCATTATTTATTATAATGTATCTACCACTTGCTGCACTGGCATATATGGTAGATGAACTTATAAATAGTGCTAACATTATAGACATAGCTTTCTTTTTCATGTCAATTCCCCCAATCTGAGCCAATTGTTGCAACTCATTTTTAATTATATTTTCCTAAATATAATTATTCGACTTAATTCATCATATATTTATATTTATTGACTTATAATTTTATTTTCCATTAATATTTTGACTTTCATAACGGTTACAAACTTGTAATTTTTTTCATTTTTGTGTTCTACATCCACTCGACTTTTTCATATGCTTATAGTATAATCAAATTAAGGAATTAAGAAATTTCTAACATCTCTTATTCCGTATTTCTCACATTAAAAGGCCTTGGACTTTGTCCGAGGCCTTTTGCTTTCCTAAATTGCTTTGAGCAACACGTTGGCGAATTGCTTTAGCTAAATTTATATAGATACTTAACTGTTTCTTTTCTTATAGTATCATTTAATTCTTCAAACATATCATATCCTTGGATAGTATATTCTTTAACTGGATCTTTTTGGCCTATAGCAGCAAGACCTATGCATTGTCTTAGTTGATCCATAGCATCTATATGATCTATCCAATGAGTATCTACTACTTCTAATAATACTTTCTTTTCTAATGTTTTAAGTTCATCCATACCTACTACAATTTTTTTGAAATCATATACTCTCTTTGATAAGTCATAAGTGTATTCTATAATTTCTTCCACACTTTTTTTATCCATATCTGGTATTAATAAAGTATTCTCTGGCATGAAAGTACTATATAAACTCTTTAGATATCCATAGTAATCCTTTTGCTTAACTAAATACCTATTTGCAGTTTCTTCTATAACTTTTCTAACCATGTTTTGTATTTCATCTTCAACACTTTCATCATCTAAAACTTTATTTCTTTCTGCATAGATAACTTTTCTTTGTTCATTTATTGTATCATCGTATTTTATTACATTCTTTCTTATTTCAAAGTTACGTCCTTCTATTCCTCTTTGTGCTCTTTCAACAGCTTTTAGTAGATTTTTACTTTCTAATGGTTGTCCATATTCTGCTTTAATTTTCTTAGCAATCTTTTCTGTACTATTTCCACCATAAAGTTTTATAACTTCATCTTCTAAGCTTACAAAGAATCTTGATGTTCCTGGGTCACCTTGACGTCCAGAACGTCCTCTTAGCTGATTATCGATTCTTCTTGTCTCATGTTTTTCAGTACCTATTACATATAATCCACCAAGTTCTTTTACCTCATCTTCTTCAACAAGGTCTCCATCACCTAAAGATATATCAGTACCACGACCAGCCATATTAGTAGCTATTGTTACAGCTCCTAATTTACCGGCTTTTTTAACTATATCTGCTTCGCTTGAGTGATTTTTAGCATTTAATACTTCATGCTTTATACCTTTTTTACTTAATAAACCTGATAAATATTCAGACTTATCAATAGAAACTGTTCCTACAAGTACAGGTTGCTTAGTAGCATGTATCTTTGCTATTTCATTTACAACTGCTTCATACTTTTCTTTTTCAGTTCTAAATACTAAATCATTTAAATCTGCTCTTAAAATTGGCTTATTAGTTGGTATTGTAACAACATTTATATTATACGTAGATTGAAACTCTGCTTCTTCAGTTTTAGCAGTACCAGTCATTCCTGATAATTTCTTATACATTCTAAAGAAATTTTGGAAAGTTACTGTAGCTAAAGTTTTTGATTCTCTTTTAATCTCAACTCTTTCTTTAGCTTCTATTGCTTGATGAAGACCATCTGAGTATCTTCTTCCATCCATTATTCTTCCTGTAAATTCATCTACTATCATTATTTCATTATTTTTTACTACATAGTCTACATCTTTTTCCATTAATTTATTAGCTCTTAAAGCTTGATTTATATGATGATATATTTCTATGTTTTCTATATTAGTTATATTATCGATTCCAAAGAAACTTTCAGCTTTTTTAAGTCCACTTTCTGTAAGTGCTATTGTATTATCTTTTTCTTCGATTTCATAATCTTCTTCGATTAAACTTTCAACAAAAGCATTTGCTATATCATATAATTTAGTACTCTCTTCTCCAGTACCAGATATTATAAGAGGTGTTCTAGCTTCATCTATAAGTATAGAGTCAACCTCATCTACTATTGCAAAGTTTAATTCTCTTTGAACTTTATCTTCATTTCTAGTTACCATATTATCTCTTAGATAATCAAATCCATATTCATTGTTAGTTCCATATATTATGTCACAGTCATATTGTGCTTTTCTCTCAATTGGATCTTGGCCATGTATTATAACTCCTACAGACATTCCTAAGAATTCATATACTGGTTGCATTATTTCTTTATCACGTTTTGCTAAGTAATCATTTACTGTTACAACGTGTACACCTTTTTCTGATAAAGCATTTAAATAAACAGGAGCTACTGCCACTAGTGTTTTACCTTCACCAGTTCTCATCTCAGCTATTTTTCCTTGATGCAATACGATTCCACCTATAAGTTGTACTCTGTATTGTCTCATACCTAGTACTCTTCTACATGCTTCTCTTACTACTGCAAAAGCTTCTACTAAAATATCATCTAAAGTTTCCCCTTTGTTTAATCTTTCTTTAAATGTATTTGTCATATTTTTTAATTCATCATCATTAAGACTTTGAATTTTAGCTTCTTTATCATCAATAGCATCTACTACTTTATTTAATATTTTTATCTCGGCTTCATCTGCTTTGTTAATTATTTTGTCTAAAACTGACATATCTTACTCCTCCTTAAATATACTACAGTTTATATTATACATTAATTATAGGAATAATTGTCCCATTTTCGATTTTTAGTAGACATTTTTTGCAATATAGGGTACAATTAAAAGTACTTAAAATAGAAAACATCTCTTTTTTAAGTATTTCTCACACAAAAAGCATCATTCGTACTTGTACGAATGATGCTTTTTAATTTTTTATCTTTTTAACCTTTTTCTTATTAAATCAGTTATTATTTTTACTTCCTCAACCTTTAATATTACAACTAGTATTGCATACACTATTATTCCAACAAATATTGCTCCAAATAGGCTTACTACATTAGATACAAAACCTACTCCTAATAAATAAACCAGAATTTTATTAGTTATTAATGCAGCTAATCCCATAATAATTGATGCAATAAGGGACTTAATAGTAGACTTAATTATTTTATCTTGTCCAAAATAACCTATTCTTTTTTTAAGCTATTAAATAATAAGAAAGTACATATAAGTGCTGATATACTTGTTGCAAAAGCAAGTCCTGCATGCCCCATAAATTTTACTATTATTAAGTTAAGTACTATATTCATAATCATTGCAATTGCTCCATTTATCATAGGAGTTTTTGTATCTTGAAGTGAATAAAATACTTTACCTAATATATCTCTAAGACCAAATGCAACCATACCTATTGAATAAAATACAAGAGCTATTGAAGTCATAGCAGTCGCTCTTTCGTCAAATGCTCCTCTTTCAAATAAAAGCTTAACAATAGGCGTTGAAAGAACCATCGCTCCCACAGATATAGGAACTACTAATAAAACAACACTATTTACACTACTTACCACTGACTCTGTAAACTTTTCATTATCTTTTTGTGATGATAATTTAGAAAGCATAGGATATATAACAGCCCCTAAAGTTGCTATAAATAATCCCATGACAAATCCATTTAATCTATTTGCATAGTTAAGTGCAGATATGCTACCTTCTACTAATGTTGATGCTAGAGTTCTATCTACTACAGCATTCATCTGATTAACAAACACTCCAATAAATACTGGACCTACTAGCCATATCATCTTTTTAACATACTCATCTTTTAAATTAAGTATAGGTTTATATTTATATCCTTTTTTAGATGCAAAAGGTATTTGGAATAGAAATTGACTAGCCATAGCTAGTAGAGTACCTATTGCTAACACATATATATTAGTTTTTATACTTATTATTATGGACGCTATAATTATTATATTAAAAGGTATACCGACAAGACCTGGTATAATAAAATCTTCTTTTATTTGAAGATATGAAGTCATAATTTTTGTAATAGCTAAGAATAATCCACCAAACATCATTATTCTAGTAAACTCCACTGCTAGCCTAAATTGTTCTGCTTCAAATCCAATTGCAAATAATTTAACTAATGGTTCAGTAAATATCATTCCAAGTATTGCCATTAAACTTCCTAATGCTAAGACTATATTTAACGTATTATTAATAAACTTTATTCCTTTTTCTTCTCCACCTAATATTCTATTTTCATAATACAAAGGTATAAAAGTTGTTGCAAGGCCTGTCCCTATTACTGAAAATAAAGTTATAGGTATATTCATAGCAGTTATATAAACATCACTATAAGAAGTTGCTCCATAAGTAGCACCTAGAACCAACTCCCTGCCAAATCCTAGACATTTAGATAGCATTGTAACTACCATAAGTCCAATTGTTGCTTTAGCTACTTTACTCATGTAATCCTCCCTTGTAGATGTCAGTTTCATCCTTTGCAATATTTTCCCAAGAGAAATTATTTACAACAGATTCTACTAATTTAGCTTTAATATAATCCTCATCTAAAGTATTACATACTTTTTGAGCAAATCTTATCTCAAAATTTTCTCCATCATCTACAAGATATTCTTCACTTTCTATAGCTTCACAAATTCCACCTACATTACTAGCTACAACTCGGGTTCCACAAGCATTTGCCTCTACTATAACTAAACCAAATCCTTCATTTCTACTTGGAGTCACCATAATATTCATTACATTCATATAGTTTCTAACTTCATCTACACTAGCATTTCCAGTAAAAACAACATCTATATTTTTTTCTTTAGATTTATTCATCATAGATGACTTTAACTCCCCATCACCTACTACTAAAAAGCTTATATCTAACTCATTTTTACTATTTCTTATATTTTCAAATATTTCTATTAACTTATCTGCTCTTTTAATTTTGTTTAAATTCCCAACAAAACCTATTACAGTCCTCTTTAAATTTAATTTTTCTTTTATAATATCTTTTTCTTTTCTATCTATTGGATAGAATTTATCTGTATTTACTCCATTTTTAGTTATAATGTAGTTTTCTTTTTCATATCCAAGTTTTTTTGCATCTAAGTATAGTTTATTACTTACAAATATATTTTTATAGGCATTATTCATTACTTCTAATACTTGATTTTTTATATGAGGATTTTTAACTGGCATAGTATGCACATCACTACCATGATAAGTTACTATATATGGCTTATTAAATAGCTTATTTATAAAATAAGCTATTCTACCATGAGGATAACCCCAGTGAGCACTTACTAAGTCGTATTTTTTAATATCATTTTTATTTCTCATAATCATTGGTACGTAATTAAACTTATCTAAATTAACTTTTTCAATAAACTTATTTAATACTCCTACCTTTATATAAATCTTTTTATATATTAAACCTTCATAAATAAATTCATCTGCTCCCATAGTTCTTATTGCTCTATTTTTAAGTTTTTTTAGTAACTTCATAAAACCTGCATCTACAAACTGTATGCAGTAGATTTCGTAATCTTTTACTTCATCACTTTTTACAATTTCTTTTAGTTTTTCATGGGTTGCAGTAAATAATCCTTTTCTATTATTTTCATTCATATTTACTAAATATAAAACCTTCATAAATTTACCTTCCCGAATATATTTCATAGTACGTTTTAGCAATATTTTCCCATACAAATGACTGTCTTATTTCATCTTCTAAGTTTTCTAAGTTAATTTTAGAATCTATTATAGCTTTAACTTTTTCAACTATCTCATCTACATCATCGTACTTAACACTAAAACCTACTTCACCCTCTTTGAAATATCCATCAAATCCTTGATTTCTTGTATATATAACAGGCAATCCCTGACTTATAGCTTCTATATAAACAAGACCAAAAGTCTCATACTTTGAAGGCATTATGAATATATCACTATTTCTATATAAATTTATTATTTCTTCTTTATTCATAAATCCATGTAGCTTAATCATATCTTTGTATTCATTATTTGATGCTTCTTTTATTCTATCTAACTCCGGCCCATTTCCCACTATATCTAAAGTAGCTTTATGCCCTAATTCATTTAGCTTTTTGACAACTTTCATAGATGTATCTAAATTTTTATTTTTATCTAATTTTCCTACATATATTAACTTTATATCATCTTTATTTATAGGTTTAGATTTCATATTTAGATTATCAAACCAAAACTTATCTATACCATTTGGAATTACTACTGATTTTTCTTCTATAGATTTTTTTAGTTGATCTGGAATATATGTATCAATTACATGATCTTTATATCTTGATGAAATAAAGATAACTTGTTTAGCATTTTCAAGAATTTTTACACCTATTTTTCTTAAATGTGGCATCTTCTTAAAAAACGTATTAACATCAGTATTTCTTACTGCAACTATATAATCAATATTTTTTTCCTTCTTTAATTTATACGAAACATATCCATTTACAAATAAAGAATGGGCATGTGATATATCTATACTATCTAAATCTATTTTATTTTGTATATCATTATATATTTTCTTATTTTTTAATCTAAAGCTTACTCTATCAATTTTGTTAAAACATTTAGAGTAAATATATTTTGTCTCATCACTATTAGTTCCACTAAATTTATTAACTAAATCATCAGAATTAACTGGTATATAAACATCTTGTTTAATTCCCAATCCTTCTAAATTCTCTACTAAATTTCTATATAACTTAGAAGTTATATAATAGGAACATACATGTAATACTTTCATATTTTACCTCACTATAATCTCCAGTATATTAATCCTCTGTTTTGAGCTTCTTTTTTATCATACATTCCTTTTATATCTATTAATACTTTACTTCCCTCAGTAAACATAGACTCTATATCATCTAAAGTAATGCTTTTAAGCTTACTATGAGCAACAGCAGTGACTACTGCATCTACATCTTTTAATTCTTCTTTAGAATTAAGCTCTATACCATAATGTTCAAATGCTTCTTTTTCATCAGCTACAGGATCATATACTAAGATTTCTATTCCGTATTCTTTTAATTCTTCTATTATATCTATAACCTTTGTATTTCTAGTATCTGGACAGTTTTCTTTAAAAGTTAGTCCCATTATAGCAACCTTCGCACCTTTTATTTGTTTTTCAGCTTTTATAAGGCTTTTGATAGTATTTTCAGCTACATACTTTGCCATACCATCATTTATTTTTCTTCCTGCTAATATTATTTGAGAGTGGTACCCTAATTCTTGTGCTTTATATATAAAGTAATATGGGTCAACTCCTATACAATGTCCTCCAACTAAACCTGGAGTAAAGTTTAAGAAATTCCACTTTGTCCCAGCAGCTTTAAGAACAGCCTTAGTATCAATATCCATTTTGTTAAATACCATTGCTAGCTCATTCATAAAAGCTATATTTATATCTCTTTGAGAGTTCTCTATAACCTTAGCAGCTTCAGCAACTTTTATACTTTCAGCTCTATATACGCCAGCTTCTATAATTATTTCATAAACTTTTGCTACTGTATCTAAAGTTTCATCATCACAACCTGAAACTATCTTTACTATTGTAGTTAATCTATTTACTTTATCTCCTGGATTTATTCTCTCTGGAGAGTATCCTATCTTAAAGTCTTGTCCATATTTTAAACCTGATATTTTTTCAAGTATTGGAATACATATATCTTCAGTTGTACCTGGATAAACTGTTGATTCGTATACTATTACAGATCCCTTTGTAAGATTTCTAGCTACAGTTTCAGTTGCTCCTATAACTGGCTTTAAATCTGGAGTCTTATCACTATTTATAGGAGTTGGAACAGCTACTATATGAAACTTAGCTTCCCTTAATTTAGACTCATCACTTGTAAATTCAACAGTCGTATTTTTTAATGCTTCATCTCCAACTTCTTTAGTCACATCAATACCATTTATATATGAATTAACCTTTTCTTCATTTATATCAAATCCTATCACATTAGCATACTTTGCAAATTCAACAGCTAGTGGTATACCAACGTAACCTAGGCCAACTACTGAAATTTTTTCATCTCTTTTTAATATATCATTATATAAATTCATGTTACTCCTCCAACGCTTTATGTTCTATTTATATATTATACCACTGTACAAATAAATTAGAATATTTCTTTAGAAATTAGTTGAAAACTGTAGATTTAACTTATCTAATACTATATAAGTATAAGCACTAGAAAAGCTTATATATTATCAAAATGGGGTATTTAAAATGGATTTAGTAATAACTAAAAATCTGTCAGGATTAAAAATGGCTGATAAATTTATCATCCATTTTTATTTCTCTCATTTAAATTCCTATAAATATATTATATAATAGTTCCGTATGGGAGGAATTTTATGGGAAGCTTTAAAAAGACAGAAGACATTTTAGGTATAATTTTCGTTGGATTTATATTTCTAGCAATAATATTTGTATTAACATTTATCTTTGGAGGGATACTTCTATCATTATTAGGATTTGAATATGAAAGCTTAGCATCACTAGCTAAATTTTTTATTATATATGTTATTGTAGGTCTACCATTAGATTTAGTAATAGAATGCTTTTTTAGAGTTTTACAAGATGTAAAAGGGCTTACAAATGCTCAACATAATGCACTTTATTTTACTATAGATGTACCTTTAAATATGCTAGTAATCGGAATATTAGAATATACTATGGACGATATTTCTTGTTCCATATTAACAGCATTTTTATTTTCAGCAATATTTTGTTTATTCGGATTTTTCTTAGATAAAAAATCAAGAGATTAATAAAAGACAGTATAAACTTATACTGCCTTTTTATTTTAACTTTCTTTAATAATACTTTTTAAATGCATCTCACTAATTCCAAATTTATGAACAAGTTCTCTACTATTTCTACTATATATTTAACATACTATTTAATTATTTTTTTTATTGATTCCCAGACTTTAGAATTTACTCCGTATCCAATTTGTACTTTACTAGGAATAAATTTATGATTAATTGAATTTAATGCTTCCTCTTGAGTTATATGTAATTGATCTGTAGCCAACACTATTGGTGATTCATCTATAGCAGCAATAACCCCCGCTGATAATGCATCTACTAACCCTTTATCATCAGACTTTGCAACAAATATAGAACGTGGACTCATCTTTGTTTCTCCGTAGAATTCTTTTATAACCTTAGCATTAGTTTCTTGTCTTCTTTGACCTGCTATTCTCTTAAATTCTCCAGTTAGTGCATCTTTTAATTGTTCTTCTACATTTAAAGAAACTTTAGATTCTCCTCCAACTATAACAGCATCTTGTGCATTTTCAGACTTTATCCATTCAGTCTGAGCATCAGTTAAACCATTGTTGCCAGCTAATATTATTGGGTCTACTTGACTTCCATCAATATCATAATCTCCATCTTGTGCTGCAACTCCTGCTACAGACATAGCATCAGCTTCAGCATGGCCTCCTGTAACAAATACTCTATCTATTGTGTTATAATTAGCTATTTTTTTAGCTATTTTTAAAGAAGTTTCTTGTCTATTAGCACCAGCTATTCTTTCATTACTTATAGACTTAGCATCTAACTGTTCTTCTATATTTTTAGATAATACACTTTCTCCTCCAACTAAGTAAACTGTACCATCATTATCCATGACCCTCTCGATTTCATCCATAACTTCTTTAGATATACCATTTTTATCAGTCAATAATACAGGAGCGTTTATAGCATTAGCAAATGGAGTAGCCGTTAATCCATCAGCTATAGCATAATCAGATACTAATACAACATTTTTAGCTTTAGCATCTTTATCAAAAGTTCTAAAAATTAGATTACTTACCTCTATAGCAGTCTCTCTTCTATTCATACCAGCTAAAGTGAATATTTCTGGAAAATCTGATCGTAGTGAACCTATTCTAATACCTGTAACACCAGTTAATATTTTACCTAATGTCTCTATTTCTGATTCTGATCCTTTCACTACTAAAGTTGTATCTGATTTAGATTCTTCACTTGAAAATTTAATAGTTAAGCTTAAACCATCAGCAGACATATCAATTTCTGTTCTATTAAGACCATTCTCAACTGTATCATATCTATTTATAAATTTAATTAGTTCATTACCATATCCTGTAAATGTAGCTACTTTTGGATTATATAAATCAGAAGCTTTAAACTCATTCTCAACCCCCGAGCTTATTGTTCTTCCGTATAATTTAATACCTTCAGCAAAAACTGGTGTAACTGAAGTCGCAACTGTAAAAGCTGCAATTGTCATTGCTATATTCTTTTTATTTAACATGATTCGTTACCTTCCTAACTATTTAATAAAATTTTTCTTATATATTTCACAAATTAATATTATTATATATAAAATATTTTTTCAACAATTTTCTTTATTTTTCGACTTTTTTCTCACAAAAAAAGACTTAGTCATTTTACCAAGTCTTTTTACTCTATTTTATATTATTTTAAAAACATCATACCTACTGAAAGTATTATAGCTGATGATACAAATATACATACTGCTATTTTAGTTACAAATTTTACCCAAGTACTATACTCTACCTTAGCAATGGTAAGTCCTCCCATAATAACACCTGATGTTGGAGTTATTAAATTTACCAAACCACTACCTGCACTTAATATAGATATAACTATTTCAGGAGAGAACCCTAAACTCTTAGCTAATGGTCCAAATATTGGTATAGATAAACTAGCTAATCCTGAAGTTGAAGGAATTAAAAATGCTAAGGCAATATATATTAAAAATGCCATATTAGTAAATAGTATCGGTGACATACCGCTTAAAGTTTGAGATGCATGATTTAGTACATACGCATCAAGACCTGTATTTGACATTATAACAGATACACCTCTTGATATACCAATTATAAGTGCTACACCAACCATTTCAGATGCACCTTCTAAAATTCCAGATACTATTTCTTTTTCTTTAAGTCCATATACAATACCAATTATAATAGCCATTATAGTAAACCAAACAGCAAGCTCAGAAAACCACCAACTACCAAGAGGACTTCCTGTTAATATATCTGTATTTTTAAATATTTCTATTCCGAATCTTTCCCATGGTATAACTCCAAATATCATAACTACAAAAGATAATCCAAATAACCATAATACAAGTCTTCTTCTTGGAGTAAATTCTAATGTATCTTCTTTATTGTCCATAAACATTTTTTCAGCTTCTTCATATTCTCTATTTGATAATATAGATGATGCTTTATTATTTTTAACTTTCTTAGCATATCTAACTACAAAGAACATAGATATAAATAATGATGATAACCATAAAGCAACTCCAATACCTATAACTACAGCTTGATTTACAACAATTCCTGAAGTCTTTAGAGAATCTATACTAGTTGATATTAAAAATGGATTTACTGTAGAACCAAGTACCCCAGTACCTGCTCCAAGTAATATTGTAGCTACTGCTGTTAATGAATCAAATCCTGCTGCCATCATTGTTGCAGTAATTAGTGCGTAAAATGCTAAAGTTTCTTCACTCATTCCGTAGCTTGTACCACCTAATGAGAAGACTATCATAAGTATAGGTATTAATAGAAGTTCTTTTCCATTAAGCTTTTTTACAATTGAACCTATACCAGCATCTAATGCTCCTGTTTTGTTTACAACTCCTAAAAATCCACCCATTAAGAGTACATATAAAGATATGTCTATTGCATCTTTTAGGCCATTTATAGGTGACATTACTATGTCTGATAACGTTGCTGGCTTTACGTCTGGTAGAAATTGCGTCGCTATTGCTATTAAAATTGTTATTAGTAGCAATATGCTATATGCTGTTGGGAGTGTAAAGCTTTTTTTATTGTTTTGTTTTTCCATGCTGTCCTCCATTTTCCTAAATTTGCTAGTATACTTATATCACAAATATTTCAAATTTTAAATATTTTTGTAATATTTACTAATTTTGTGATGTTTTTAATTATTTTTTATAGCATAATTAGTATCTATAAGTTTAATATGTGCAAATTATAGAAAAATATAGGAGTATATATTAATCAGTATTGTTTAAAGCATATAAAAAAGAGTGTAGAAATATTCTACACTCTTTATAGTCTTCATTTAGACACTATTTATATTTAATTACTTAACTAAACCTAATATTTTAGCAA
The DNA here is from genome assembly GCF_017590215.1 of Clostridium sp. CCUG 7971. GTDB lineage: Bacteria > Bacillota > Clostridia > Peptostreptococcales > Peptostreptococcaceae > Faecalimicrobium. The sequence goes on along the minus strand of NZ_JAFFPK010000087.1, from coordinate 5,358 downwards.
CTTTAGTTATTATAGTATCATTCATTCCAGCTCCAACTTTAACTAGTTTTTGGTTTTCACTAGTTCTTAATTCTAATGATTCTGTTTAATCATCAGTTAATGCTTTAGTAGCTAGTACTATTGGTCCATTTTGAGCTGCAACTGGAGCTATAGCTATAGCATCAGCTAATTCGCTGTTTTTCTTAGCTTCTTCAGCATGGCTACCATCTTTAGACACGTATACTGTGTTTATTTCACTTGACTTGTAGAAAGTCTTTATAACATTAGCATTAGTTTCTTGTCTATTTTTACCTTCAGTTCTTCTTATTTTTTCGTTAGTATCTATAGCTTTTAAGTCAGATTCTAATGATTTAGAAACTACTGATTCTCCACCAACTATTTCTATTTCTTTTTCATCTAAGAACTTCATAGTATCTTTAGCTAAAGTACCATTGTTAGAAGTTACTACTATTGGAGCTCCTACTTTAGATGCATGTGCAGCTATACTCATAGCATCAGCTTCACCTTTTCCACCTACTACGAAAGTAGTATCTATTGACTTCTTAGATAATTTCTCCATTTTTTCAGCTACTACTAAAGAAGTTTGTTCTCTGTTATCTCCACCTAATCTTTCAACTTTAACACCGAAAGCTTCTAATTCTTTAACTACGTCTTCTGAAACTACTGACTTTCCACCTACTACGTAAACAGTCTTGTTCTTTAACTCAGATACTGTAGTTTTATCTACTAATAATCTCTTTATTTGATTAGCAGCTTCTTTGTGTAAAGTATTACCTTCTGTTAATAATACAGGAGCATTTACTAATTTAGCTAATGGTGCAGATGCTAGTCCATCTACTATTGAACGTCCGTTAACTAATACTACTGAATTAGCTGCATCAAAGTTTTCTGCACTTATCTTAGCAGCAGTTTCAAATCTATTTAATCCAGATAATTCCATTGCTTTTGGTCCTGCAACTTTTCCATCTTTATCTGTTGTGAATATATCTGCTATTTTAACTAATGTAGCTCTATCCTTGTTAGTAACTTTTACAATAAATTCAAATGGTTGAGCTGGAACATATGCTTTTTCTGCTGCTTTCTTATCTTCAGCTTTAAATGTCATAGTTAATTCATATCCATTTTCAACTTTGTTTATTTCTGATTTACCTTCTGGCATAGTTACTTTATAATCAACTTTATCTTTTGTAATTCCATGCTTTAATGTATCTAATAATTCATTTCCTTCTTTAGTTAACATTAATCCATCGAATAATTCTTCAGCTTTAACTGTGTCTATATTTTTGTCTGATATATTAACTGTGTATTCTATTGGAGATAATGTTGTTGTTCCTTCTACAGCTAATCCATCTATTTTATTTAATGCTTGAACTCCTGCAACTACTTTAAATATATGGAATGCATCTGTGTTTGCTCCAAGCTTTGTTTGTAATAAATCATTTAAAGCTTTTTTTGTATTAACTATATTAGCTGCATCATCAGCAACATTATCAGTTTTATCAACAGCATCTCTAGCAGCTGTTAATAATTCTTTTACTCCACCTGCTCCGTTTATATCTTTATTAAACATTGCTATTTCTTCATTAGTTAAATCTAATGTATTTATATCCGCTTTTACTACTGGGTTTAATATATTTTCAACTCTCGTCATTAACTCTTGAGCATCTTTTTTCTTTGCTAATGCGTCTACTTTACCTTGTTCTTCAGCTATTTTAGCAACCATATCTGTATAAGTTTTTAAGTATGATGTAACTGTAAATTTATCACTATCTTTTTGATCTTTTACATCTATTCTAAGATCTCCATTTTGTCCACCTAATAACTTAGAATCTCCTACTTTAACATCAAACTTTACAGATTTGATAGGTTTTTTATCACCAGTTTCTATTTTAGTACCTATTTCAACAGTTGTTTTTGATGTATTAGCATTAAACTTAGCTGCTACCTTATCATCTTCTCCTAATGTTGTCTTTGTTGCTAAAGCTCCTGCTAAATCATTAACTGCTTGAGCATCTGCATAAGTATTTATTCCTTGATCTGTTATTTTATCTCCACTTACTTTATGTCCATTGTCTTTTATATTAACAACAATGTTAGTTGCATTGTCTATTATATCTTGAAGTTGTGAAGATAAAGTTATTTCTGATCCTGATGCAACAAGTTCAGCTTTAGAAGCTGGTTTTTTAGTATATGTTGCAGTTATTGTATATACAGCTTTATCTTTTTTCTTCCCTTCTGTATATTTAACTCTTAATAATTCTCTAACCTTTGATACAACTTTAGCTGAAGAATCAGCTGATACTGTATGAGTATTTTCTGCACTAGCAGCAAATGCTGGAGCTGCTGTAGTTGCAACTGTAATAGCTGCCATAGCTATAGCCATGTTTTTCTTTTTCATCATGTTTTCGTTCCTCCCAAATATTATAAATTGCATCCCTTATTTATTTATGTATAATATTTCTCACAATATTAATTTTCGTATTTCTCACAAATTCATAATAGTATATGAGAAATTTATTTTCAATAACTTTTCAATAATTTTATTCATTTTTCGTTCGACTTTTATTGACTTTTTCTTACATATTATGTTATAATATTTGTTTTTTTGTATATTTTTGTCGAATTATGTTTTCATAATTAAAGTAATTATTTTATTTATATGTTTTTATATTTACATTTTGTCGAATTATGATATAATTTGTTTGTACGTTAAAAACATCCTTTTGACGTATTTCTCACATAAAAAAATCCTTAGTTTTTAACTAAGGATTTTTTATTTAATTGAATCTTTTAATATTTGCCTAAGTTCTTCTCTTCCTTTTATAATCTCTTTCAAGTGATAATTAAACACTGGACTATTGTCCTCGTCTTGACTTAGTTTTATTTTATCTTTCTTATATAACTTTTTTACTACTTCATAATTTTCATTATTTAAATAAACCTTTTTACTTAATAGTTCTATAGATTGTATATGAGAGTATAATGTCTTACAAGTATTTATTCCCTCTTCAATTTTAACTAAATCAGCCTCTTGCCTACTATAATCAGCTTCTTTTAATAATTTTCTATGCACTTCTTCTATTTCGCTTATTTTATCTTCTAAAAAATCAGGTTCAAATTTAGATTTACTTTCAATCAATTTAAATTTTAAGAATTTATTTATGTTATTTTCTACTTGCTTAAAATTTGAATAAATACTAATAGAATGATTCGGTCTAGCTAGTAAATAGTTAGTTGCTATTCCAACTACAACACCTATTGCATTTTCAAATACTTTATTTATAGAATATGAAAGAGCATCTTCTGAAACAGTAAATCCTATTTGAACAGATAAGAATGTAATTGCAGCTATTGACGCTCCACTATTAAGGTTAAGTAAATTACATAAATAAATAGTTAATATTACTCCTAATCCTGATAAAAATGAATTCCCAGGATAATAGAATATAAATAGATATCCTATTATACCTCCTAAGACAGTTCCATACATTCTATTTTTACCTACTTCTAAAGACCCACTTACAGAATCTTGTACTGATATAATGCATGCTATAGATGGGTTTAGTGAATTACCAGTTGCTATGAATCCAAGTATCGACGATATTACTACTCCGATACCGGTTTTAATAGTTCTCATACCTACTTTTTTCATAACTTACTCCTTTTAAAATCTCATATAACTCCTTATTCCACTACTGTATTTATTATGCTTTTATTTATAAAAAATACCCTTATAGTAGTAATATTTAGCATCAGTATACGATACTTTCTTTTACGTGTCTACTATAAGGGGATTATACTATTAACAAAGCAATTTATTTGTTAATAATTACTTTATTTGAAGAACTAAGTACTCCTTCATACTTACCTAATTGCTTAACTTCTAAACTTTTAGCTTTATCTATTTTATCTATTTTTAAAGTATTTTCATCTATCCATGTAGTCTCTACTTTTTTACCATTTACATATACATGACTACAACTTGTAAAATTCTTACCTTTTACAATCATAGTATCTTTATCTTTAATTACCTTTTCTACTACTATATCATCAAGTCCCATTTTCATATTGTTCTCTTTAGGCTTATCCTTATCACTTAAATAGAATTGTTTCCCAAATAACATATCATATTGAACCAACTCTAATTCTTCTTGATAGTTTTCCTTATTACCAGCTTTAGCATGTATACTTTCTATTGGTCCATATTCAACTCCTGCTAATCCTAGCATTAATGTACTCATTTGATAAGCTTCTAAATTTTGTTTTTTCTTATCAATTTCAAAGTTGCTATATATTGCATACAGTGCTTCATATCTATCTATATAAGTATCATCACTTGATAGTATATTTAGCTTTGGTAAATGGTCTGAGAAAAATACTACTATTGTATCTTCTTCTCTTTTATCTACATTTTCTATTACCTTGCCTACAAAATCGTCAGTTCCTTTTATTAAGTTTACATAGCTATATAGTTGATACTTATCTTTTTCAGATAAAGTAGTTTCTACTTTTATTGGAAGGTCTTCTCCTCTGTCATAATCAGGATATCCTCCGTGTCCTTCTACACTTATTGCATATACTACATCACTTTCTTCTGTTTTATTAAGTGCTTTTTCTATATAGTCTGCCAGCACCATATCTTTTCTCCAACCTAATGGAGTTTCTTCTAGGTTTTGCATATATTCCATTGATGTAAATGTATCAAATCCTAGGTTTTTAAATGCAAGGTTTCTATTATAGAAGTTTCCTTGAAAGTTATGCATTATATGTGCACCATATCCTTGATTTTTAAGTGTTGTTGCTATTGAGTTTACTTTCTTTTTCTTTACAAAACTATCATATGGTATTTCACCTGGTATCAGGTAGTCAAAGTTATTACCTGTTAGTATTTCAAACTCTGTTCTAGCTGTTCCACCACCTACTACTGGAACATTAATATATCCACTTTTATTTTCTTTAGATATTTTTCTAAAGTTAGGTATTGGATCTTCACTATATTTAACTTCTTTTATTACTGTTGGATCCATAAATGATTCCAACTGAATAAATATTATATTTGGTTTATTATCTTTTTTTGCTGAAGTATTAATATTTGATGCTTGTATTGCATTTACTTCATTTTTTATATTTTCTATTGATGCTTTATCGCAATCCTCTGGTCTTTTTCTATTATATCCAAAGTATGAGTCTAGTAGTGAATACATAAAACCATTATGTTTATATGATTCTTTTAAGTCCCATCTTAGTGGACTTATTATTTTTCTTTCAGTAAGATCGTTTAGTTTTACAGAGTATACACCTATTAATAATATAGCTATCATTATGTTTGTATAACTGATTGATCTTTTTAGAGTTTTT
>NZ_JAFFPK010000086.1 GCF_017590215.1 Clostridium sp. CCUG 7971 | reverse complement strand
GGTTGCTTTTTTATTTAATTAGTAGAATTAGATAATTTTTTATTAAATAATTTTATATATTCTTCAAGACCTTCTTTAAGTAATGTTGCAGCTTTCAATAAATCATCTTCATTAAGTATATAGGCAATCCTTATTTCATCACGGCCAAGGCCTGATGTTGCATAAAAACCTTCAGCAGGACATGTCATAACCGTTTCACCATTTTTGCTAAAATCTTTAAGCATCCAAATGACGAAATCTTCTGAATTTTCAATTGGCAATTTGGCTAATATATAAAATGCACCAGTGGGTTTTTTACATATAACTCCATCAACTTTCATTAACTCATTATATAGCATATTTCTTCTATTTTCATATTCTTTATTAACTTCTTCAAAATAAGAACTAGAAGTTTTATAAAGCTGGGTAGACCCGACTTGCTCTAAGGTAGCAACACAAAGTCTTCCTTGGCATAGCTTAAGTATTTCAGCTATAAGTCCTTTGTTTTTACAGCTTATAGATCCTACTCTAGCTCCACAAGCACTATATCTTTTAGATACACTATCTATAATAATAACTCTATCTTTTATTTCATCTATATTTCCAAAACTTGTATACTCAAGACCATCGTAAACAAACTCCCTGTAAACTTCATCAGCTATTATCCAAAGATTATGTTTGATAGCTAAGTTTGCTATCATATATATTTCATCTTTTGTATAAACTGTTCCAGTTGGATTGCCTGGATTAGAAAGTAAGATACCTTTAGTATTAGGGGTAATTAAGGATGTTATATAATCTCTAGATGGAAGATGAAAACCATCTTCAGCGTTAGTAGTAATAGGCTTTATATCAACATTAATAGATTGGCTAAAGCCGTTATAGTTAGTATAAAAAGGTTCTGGGGCTAGTAGATTATCTCCTGGATCGCATATAGCCATCATGGTGAAAAGTAAGGCTTCACTTCCACCATTTGTGACAAGTATTTCATCATCCTCAAAATACATATCGTATGTAGCGTAGTAGTCTTTTAGTGCTTTTATTAGTTCAGGAATGCCAGGTGATACAGCATACTCTAAAACTTCGTTATCAAAATTTTTTACTGCGTCGAAAAAACTTTTAGGAGTTTTAATATCTGGTTGACCTATATTTAAGTGATAAACTTTAATTCCCCTAGATTTTGCATCAAGTGCATAAGGAACTAGCTTTCTTATTGGAGAAGATTGCATAGAACTAACTCTCTTTGAATATTTCATTAAAAATACCCCCTACTAAATTAATATAGAAGACTAAAATTATAATGCGTATCCAAGTTTATAGTAGCATAATTAAAATTAAAAATCACCTAGAAAGTAGCAATATAGCCAATGTATACAGTACTAAAAAATCACCAATATATAGTTTATTTAATTTATAGAAAAATTAAATAAGCTATATATTAATTAAAATATAAAAGTTTACAAAATGCATTACTATATGATAGATTATGATAAGAATTGGGTAATATAATTTTTATAAAGATAGTTAAACTAAGGAGGAATAAATGAAATTTATATCATGGAATGTTAATGGGATAAGAGCTTGTGTAACTAAAGGGTTTTTAGATTATTTTAAGGAAGTAGATGCAGACATATTTTGTTTACAAGAAACAAAACTTCAAGAAGGTCAAATAGATTTAGATCTTGAAGGATATCATCAATACTGGAATTATGCACAAAAGAAAGGTTATTCAGGAACTGCTATATTTACAAAAGAAAAACCTCTAAATGTGTATTATGGAATAGGCATAGAAGAACATGATACTGAAGGTAGAGTTATAACTTTAGAATTTAATGATTTTCATTTTGTAACAGTATATACTCCAAATTCACAAAGCGAGTTAAAGAGACTTGAGTATAGAATGAAGTGGGAAGATGATTTTAGGGATTATTTAGTTAGGTTGGATAATATAAAGCCGGTTATAGTATGTGGAGACTTAAATGTGGCTCACGAAGAAATAGATTTAAAAAATCCTAAGACTAATAGAAAAAATGCAGGATTCACAGATGAAGAAAGAAATAAATTCAGTGAGTTTTTAAAAGAAGGGTTTATAGACACCTATAGGCACTTTAACCCATCAAAAGAAGGAGCATATTCTTGGTGGTCATATAGATTTAATGCAAGAAAAAATAACTCTGGATGGAGAATTGATTATTTTGTAGCATCTAATAAATTAGAAGATAGATTATTAAGTGCTGATATTCATAATGAAATATTAGGATCAGATCATTGTCCGGTAGAGCTAGTTATTAAATAAATATAAAAAATTAAAAAATAATTAATAAAAAATCATATGTACTAATATAATATAATATCGAACCGCTAGATTTGAAAAGTTTTGCTAACACGCTGCTTAGGCAATATATGTTAGTGAGAACAAAAATGATTACTCATATTTGGCTTAAAGCGGATTTTTATAATTAGGGGGATACGTATGAAGTTATTAGATCTTAAACATAAATTAGAAAAAGGAAAATCATTAGGGGCAGAAGTTGTATATATAAAAGAAGATAGTCTTATATGTGGGGTAGGCTCTATTTATAAAGATTGTGAAAGTCAAAATATAACATTTTTAAGGTCAAAGGAAGAAAGTGTTAAAGTAAATGACTTTATGAAAATATTAGATGGATTGTACGCTAGTGTAGGAGATGTAGATATTTTTATTGGAAACAATGAATACAGTAGAGAAACTAAGAAAGAAATTAAAAGTGTAGAATTTGCTCAATATGAATTAATAAAGATGTTATTTGTAAATATATAAAAAGATAGACTATTTATAGTCTATCTTTTTTTATATTTTGTAGCTTCTACTAAAAATTGATTAGTTTTTCCCATTTTATAAGCAAGATCAATTATTTTTTTATCTTCCTTAGATAATTCTCTATCTAAAATTTTGCTAAACTCGTTAAATAATTTATCATAATCAACTACTTTCTTAGGACTACGCTTAACACTAGATGGCTTAACAGTAGTGTATATATAAGTATCAGGAACAATACTTGGATTATAAATTCTCATAAAAACTTGTGCAGTATAGTATGCGTCATTTAATGCATTATGATAAGATTTTTCTTGCTTAACACCTAAGATATTTATAGCATTTTGAAGACCTATACTTTTACCAACAGGGTTATTGAAATGCTGAGACGCATGTTGTTGAATATTAATATATTCCTTAGGTAAAGATTTTGAAGGTAAATCATAATACTTTATATTTCTGTATAACTCTTTTAAGTCACCAGTTCCCCATACACATAAAATCGGTTCTTTAGAAGATATAAATTTTTTAAAATCTTTATAAACTTGAACAAATCCTGGTGCATCTGAAACATCTTTCATTGTAATTCCAGTCATTTTTCCAACAAAAGGATGAATTCCTTTATATATTTCAGGTTTTATAAAACTATTAAATGTATCTATTATATTAAAACTACTATCTAATTTAATTGCGCCAATTTGTACTATTTCAAAAGGACATCTTTCATTAGATACAGTTTTATTAAGTGATTTATCAAAACCTTGATTAAATTCTAAATCAAAAACTATATATTCCATGGCATCTTTCTCCTAAATTATCTTATGTTAATTATATAATAAATTAACTTATAAAGTAAAATAAATACTTACTCTTTAGTATACCCTATATTTATAAAAATGTTAAATTATTGTAGAAATGATATGTATAATTACAAATAAAAATATTGCGAACTTTTTAACGCTAATATATAATAAGTATAAATAAATAAGCGAACAAAAAATGTATATACAAAGAAAGTATACGAAACCATAAAAAAGTATCTTAAGACATGTTTCTTTTTATTAAGTTATAAAATATTATATCAATAGATTGGGGGAGTGGTAATATGAAAAAATTATTATACACTATAGCAAAAGAGAATCATAATGAAAAAGATTTAAGAGAAATTTTAAGTAAAAATGAAAACATCAAGTTTGTTTCTTTAATGGGGGTAGACCTAGGAGGAAATGCAACAGATGAAAAGATACCAATGAAATTGTTTTTAGATGATATAGATGACTTTTTAGAATCAGCTATACAAACAGATGGATCTAGTGTTGAGCTTCATAATATAGCGACACTTAATAATGCTAAAGTAGATTTAATGCCAGATGTTGATAGTAAATGGTATATAGATTATAATTTTGAACATATTGATGAAGAACTTAACTTACCAGTAGGTACATTAAAAATACCTGCATTTTTAATACATGATAATAAAAAAGTATGTTCAAGAGGTGTACTTAAAAAGGCAGAGAAAAACTTTAAAAAATCTCTTTTAGAATTATTTAAAGAATATCCCCACCTTATAAATAATATCGGAATAAAAGATGTATCAGACATCGAGGAAATAATATTAACATCAGCTACAGAATTAGAATTTTGGGTAAATACTCCAGAAGATAAAGCTGATTTAGAAAAATTATATGTATCGCAAAGTTTAAAAGAACAATATTGGAAAAGAACTCATGGTATTATAAGAACTTGCTTAGAGAAAAGTTTAATATTACTTGAAAAATTAGATGTAAATCCAGAAATGGCTCATAAAGAAGTTGGTGGTATAAATCGTTCTATAAGCATAGATGGTAAAACGAATCATGCAATGGAACAATTAGAGGTTTCATGGAAATTCTCAACGCCACTTCAAGCAGCAGATACTGAATTACTAGCAAGGGAAGTTATTGAAGATGTTTTTGCATCAAACGGATTAGAAGTCACTTTCAAAGCAAAACCAATACATGGAGTAGCTGGAAGCGGAGAACATACTCATGTAGGTGTAAGTGCTAAATTAAAAGATGGTAGCATAAAGAACTTATTTGCACCAAAAGATATGAAAGAAGATTACTTAAGTGAGATAGGATACGGAGCGCTTATGGGTATACTTCACAATTATGAAGTATTAAGTCCAATAGTAACATCATCAAATGATGGATTTAATAGATTAGTACCAGGATTTGAAGCTCCAGTTTGTATAGTTACATCTTTAGGACATTCTTATGAAGTACCATCAAGAAATAGATCTGTACTTGTTGGTTTAGTAAGAGATATAAAAAGTCCAAAATCAGTAAGGCTTGAACTAAGAGCTCCAAATCCTTTATCAAATACTTACTTAGTAATAGCAGGATGTTACCAAACAATGTTAGATGGTATAAAGGCAGCTGCTAAAAGTAAATTAAATACAAAGGAACTTGAAAAAGAACTATCTAAAGATGTAGGGGAAGAAAGTTTCTATCTAGATAAAAATAGAGCATACAGAGATGAACAAGATGTATTTGAACATTATTCATTAGAAGAAAGAAATGAAAGATTTGGAGCACCACCAGCTACTGTATATGAAACTATGAAAAATTTAGAAACTTATTCTTATAAATTAGAAGCTTTAAAACAAGGGGATGTATTTAATGATGCTATAATCAACTCATTTAAAGCAGGTGCTATAGATAGATGGACTAAAGAATTAAAAAATAGAATAATTCAAGATGATAAAGAGACTATAGTTTCGTATGTTAAATTACATAATAAAGAAAATATGGATGCATTAGATGAAGTAGTGTGGAATTCAATATCAGATATTAAGTTCAAGGTAATGAAAGATACGTTGACTAAAACATCATTATTTACTCAAATAAGAGATGCGATAGAGTGCAAGGATTATAAGAAAGTATCTGAGTTGCAACTTGAATTAAATACTGAGATGGAAGAAATAGAAAAGTTATATATGCAATATAAGAAAAACATATATTAATATAAATAAAAAAGAAGAGTATAACTCTTCTTTTTTATTTTAAGTAAATTATAATTTTCAACTATCATATTTTAAATACTAAATGAACTAGCAAGCTTATAAATAATAAGTAAGCATAAATATTAATTGAGGAATTAGAAATTATATTTTTTGATGGGAAAAAATTAAACTTAATTATAAAAATTAGAACAAATATAATAACATATCCTGTATTAATAAAAAAACCATATATACTATAAAGAGCTAATATATGAATTATAGCAAATATCAAAATCATCAATATAAAGAACGAATTGTATTTAGTTAATACAGGTAATATTTTATTGATGATTTTTTTTAGTTTTAAATTATTACATATATAGTAAATATCTCTAAATAAGTACATTAAAGTATATAATAATATAAACACTGAGGATATAAAACCAGATAAAATAGCCAAATCTTTAATCATTTATAAATCCCCCTTTTCCTATTACTATATAATATTTAAATATATTAAATATGTGAATAAATAATATATTTAAAATTGTTCTTTAATCCCCTTTGAAATTAAATCAATAGCTATATCAGGAACTACAGCTAAGTCTTCTGTATTAAAATAATAAGTTATATTTGAATCGAATAATATATTTGCATTTGGCTCAAATTCATCATCTTCAAACCAAATAATAAATATCATAAAAGTATTACCAATAAAATTAAATTTATAAGCTAAATCACCCATATTTACTTTTTCAGCCCCTAAATTATCCATAAAAGTTTTATACTTGTCTACACAATCAGAAAACTCATAAGCTAATCTTTTTATAGTTCTATTTAGAAAATTATTATAGTAAACGTTTCCACCAGGTATTTCTTTAAATGTAATAAATTTATTAGTAGGAAGTGCACCCATTGCATTTGATAAATAGCGAGTAATTATAATATCTAACTCTAAATTATTAGATTTTTCTAAGATTTTGCCACTTGGGTACTCCATAGTAAACGTATTATTCATAATGTTAATTTCAAATATAGATAAATCTTTATTAAATATAATATTACTTAACTTAGCTGTATTATAAGGGTCTAGACTTTTAATTTTTTCTCTAGAGTAGTCAAGAGCTAAATTGTAGTTATTTTTTTTTACATAATTCATATTTTTACCTCCCGCTAATAGACTAAAAATTCTAAAAATATAGAAAAACTATAGATAATTTATTGCGAAATGTATAGAAAACGTTTTATAATAAAATTAAGAAAACGTTTTACATAAGGTTTAGGAAAACACTTTATAGGGATATATTTACATTATATCTTAAAAATTATCTTAGGGGGTATTTGTATGAATAAAAGAGGGGTTTTAGCACTAAGTATGGCTGCTATGATGTTATTTTCAGCTGTAGGGTGTAGTTCATCATCTGATGAAGGCAGTAAAAGTGAGGGAGCATCAGACCTTCCAAAAATAGGTGCTACAATATACAAATATGATGATAACTTTATGTCTGCAGTACGTAGAGAATTAGAGTCAAATGCAAAGGATAAAGCGGAACTAATAATCAATGACTCGCAAAATGATCAAGCAAAACAATTAGAACAAATTGATACAATGATAGCAAAAGGTGTTAAGGTATTAGCTATAAATTTAGTTGATCCAAAAGCTGCAACTACAGTTATAGAAAAAGCTAAAGCTGCAGAACTTCCTGTAATATTCTTTAATAAAGAACCAGATAAAGCTGCTATGGAAAGTTATGATAAAGCTTATTATGTTGGAACAGATTCAAAGGAATCAGGCGTTATACAAGGTGAAGTTATGGCTAAACAATGGGATGCAAACAAGGAAAAATGGGATAAAAATGGAGATGGAAAAATTCAATATGTAATGATAAAAGGTGAACCAGGGCACCCAGATGCTGAGGCAAGAACAGAGTATTCTATAAAAACATTAAATGAAAAAGGAATAGAGACAGAAGAGTTAGCTGTGGATACTGCTATGTGGGATGCTGCAAAAGCTACTGAAAAAATGGATGCTTGGTTAGCTAAATTTGGAGATAAAATAGAATTTGTAATTTGTAATAATGATGGTATGGCTTCTGGTGCAGTTGCTTCTCTTGAAAAAGAAGGATATTTCTCAGGAGATAAATTTATGCCAGTTGTAGGAGTTGATGCTATACCAGAAATAATAACTCTTATAGAAAGTGATAAAGTAATAGGAACCGTATTAAATGATGCTGTAAATCAAGGTAAAGCTGTTATAGATTTATCTGTAAATGCTGCCTCTGGTAAAGATGTAGTTGAAGGAACTGATTGGAAGTTAAATGATAAAGTTCTTCGTGTTCCTTATGTTGGAATAACAAAAGAAAATATAGGAGATGCAAAATAATATAATACATAATTAAGTAGTAACTAAATAGTACTAATAAACCAAGAAGATTAAATTAATCTTCTTGGTTACGTCTAAAGGAGGCGCAACTTTTGGAAAATATAAATAATAAATTTGTATTAGAAATGAAAAATATATCGAAAGAATTTCCAGGAGTAAAGGCTTTATCTAATGTAAACTTAAATGTTAAACCAGGAACAGTTCATGCCTTAATGGGTGAAAATGGAGCTGGTAAATCAACATTAATGAAATGTCTATTCGGTATATATCAAAAAAACTCAGGTCAAATATTTCTAGATGGTAAAGAAATCAATTTTCAAAATACAAGGCAAGCCTTAGATAATGGAGTATCTATGGTACATCAAGAGCTAAATCAGGTTAGACAAAGAAATATATTAGATAATATATGGTTAGGAAGATATCCTAAACGTGGGCTATTTATAGATGAAAATAAAATGTATGAAGACACAATAAAAATATTTAAAGATTTAGATATTAATGTAGACCCACGTCAAAAGGTAAACTCTTTATCTGTATCACAAATGCAAATGGTAGAAATTGCAAAGGCCGTATCTTATGATTCAAAGGTAATTGTTATGGATGAGCCTACATCATCTCTTACTGAAAAAGAAGTAGAACATTTATTTAGAATAATAAATAAATTAAGAAAAGATAACGTAGCTATAATATATATATCACATAAAATGGAAGAAATATTAAAAATATCTGATTATGTAACAGTAATGAGAGATGGTCAACTAATAGATACCAAAGAAGCTGGTGAATTAACAATAGACAATATTATTAGCATGATGGTAGGAAGAGATATGTCTAATAGATTCCCTAAAAAAGACAATCATCCAGGGGAAGTAATATTAGAAGTAGAGAATTTTACAGAAGAAGATAAATTTGGTTTAAAAGATGTTAGCTTTAGCTTAAAAAAAGGAGAAATCCTTGGTATAGCAGGATTAGTTGGGTCTAAGAGAACCGAAATAGTAGAAGCTTTATTTGGAATGAGAAAGCTTCAAAAGGGAACTATTAGATTACATAATAAAATAATTGAAAATAAAAATCCAAGACGTGCACTTGAAAATGGATTTGCACTAGTTACAGAAGAAAGAAGAAGCACAGGAATATTCCCTCAGTTAAGTATAGAATTTAATTCTATTATATCTAATATGAAATCCTATAAATCTAATGGATTATTTTTATCAAACAAGAAAATGTCAGGAGATACTAAATGGGTAATAGACTCTATGAATGTAAAAACACCATCACAAAAAACTCCTATAGGAAGTTTATCAGGAGGTAATCAACAAAAGGTTATAATAGGCAGATGGTTACTCACAAATCCTGAAGTTCTTATGCTAGATGAACCTACTAGGGGGATAGATGTAGGTGCAAAATATGAAATATATCAATTAATAAATGACCTTGCAAGCAAAGAAAAGGGGATAATAATGATAAGTTCAGAAATGCCAGAACTTATAGGTGTAACAGATAGAATTTTAGTAATGAGTAATGGAAGAGTTGCTGGAATTGTCGATTCAAAAGATACTACTCAAGAAGAGATAATGAAATTATCAGCGAAGTTTTTAGAGGGGGATAGTTATGAAGTCTCAAGTTAAAGAAACGATAAATAATAAAAATTCAATAAAAGAATTTATTACAAATAATGCAATACAATTAGTTTTAGTAGCATTATTATTTATAATAATATTTATAGAACCAAGTTTTCTTTCTGTAAATAACATTAGAAACATATTAGCACAGTCATCTATACGTGTAATAATTGCACTGGGTGTAGGTGGAATAATAGTAACTCAAGGTACTGACCTTTCTGCAGGGCGTATAATTGGTTTAGCAGCAGTTGTATCAGCATCACTATTACAAGCTACTGACTATGCGTATCGTATGTATCCTGATTTGCAAAAGATGCCACTTATAGTACCGATAATAATAGCAATGATATTATGTGGACTTATGGGAGCTTTAAATGGTTTTGCAGTAGCAAAACTTAAAACGCCTCCATTTATAGCAACTATGGGTACAATGCTTATAGTATATGGATTAACATCACTATACTTTGATAGACCTCCATATGGGGCACAACCTATAGCAGGTCTTGACGCGGCATTTACAAAGCTTGCTCAAGGAAACATAGGTACAGGAGATTTTAGAATACCATATCTTATAATATACGCAATAGTAATTTCTATAATAATGTGGTTTGTATGGAATAAAACTAAGCTTGGTAAAAATATGTTTGCAATAGGTGGAAATCCAGAAGCAGCAGAAGTTTCAGGAGTAAACGTTGCAAGAAATATTATAATAATATATGTAATAGCAGGTGTATTATACGGTCTTGCAGGATCACTTGAAGCGGCTAGAGTTGGTAGTGCTACTAATAATACAGGATTTATGTATGAAATGGATGCAATAGCAGCCTGTGTAGTTGGAGGAGTATCTTTTGCAGGAGGAGTTGGTAGTATAGGTGGTATTATAACAGGGGTTTTAATATTCCAAGTTATAAACTACGGACTTGCATTTATTGGAGTAAGTACTTATTTACAATTTATAGTAAAAGGTTTAATTATAATAGCAGCAGTTGCACTTGATACTAGAAAACATATTAAAAAATCATAAAATTCATATAAAAAATTAATTAGTAAAAACATAACACTCATATAAATAAATTCAATAAAAAAGGTCCTTTTAGAGGGCTTTTTTTATTGAATAGAAAGTATAAATTTTAAGTGAATAAATTTACTTATACAAAAAAAGTAATAAGTTTAATAAAATTTGTCAATATTAATAGATAGTGGAAAAAGGAGTGAAAAAATAATGAGTAAAACTAGAAGTAAAATGATGATATTAATAATATTATCGATATGTTTTTTTATTTTAGGAAATAAAAATATAAATACATATGCATTAAATGAAAAAGCTAACTTAGATTTATTAATTGAAAATAAAAAATCTCAAGAAGAGCTAAGGATAAAGATCAATGATTTAAAATCTAATTTAGAATCCAAGAAAAATAATATTGAAAAACTAGAAAATAAAGAAAATACATATACAGAAAACGGTGTAGAAGTTGTAAGTGTAAGTTTTGTTCCAGAAGGTTTAAAAGATAAAAATTATAGTGAAAAAGAAGAAATAGAAAGTTTAGCAAGTACAAAATATGAACTTGAAAAACAACTAGAAAATTTTGTTATAGATAGTATAAAACTGGAAAAATCAATAGAAGAAGAAAAGTTTGCGTATTTAAAGGAAAATAATTTACAATTTATAAATGGTATATGGCCTCTTCAATCTTATAAAGAAATTAGTTCACCATTTGGAGAAAGAGTACACCCTATAACAGGAGAAGTAAAATTTCATAGGGGAATAGATATACCAGCACCAAAGAATACAGATATATTATCTTCTGATGATGGTATAGTAATATTCTCAGGGAGTCAAAATGGCTATGGAAATGTAGTAAAAATTAAACATTTTGATGGTAAAAAAACTGTATATGCCCACAACACTTCAAATGTAGTTAAAGAAGGGGATATAGTAAAAAAAGGACAGGTGATAGCAAAGGTAGGAACAACAGGTGATTCTACAGGAAATCATGTACACTTTGAAACAATAGTAAATGATGAAAATATAAATCCTATTAATGCAGTTAATAAATAAAAAATAGAAGGGCCGACAAAGGCTCTTCTATTTTTTATTTAATAGTTCATATATATAATCTGAAATTTTATCAGCATATATTGTATTTTTAAAATTACTTATATTTACTTGCATAAAATCTTTTAAAGATTCAAACTTCCCAGAAGGTAAATTATAAAAGAGTTTTTTTAAATCGTCTTCATCATGATATAAAAGACCAACACCTTTATCAATTATAAATCTAGCATTTTCTATTTCCTGGCCAATTTTAGGAACTCTAACTATAACAGGAGTTTGAGAATGTATTGCCTCAAACAAAGTAGCACCACCAGGTTTTGTTATCATAAGATCATAATCTTTTACTAATTCATGCATATTATTTACATATCCTAAAACTTTTATATTAGAAAGTGGTTTTTCTACTGTTAAATTGTTATACAGTTTAGAATTACTACCTGTAACAATAGTTACATCTATAGAGTCTTTGAAATTATCTAAAAATTCGTCAATCCAATACATAAAATCTTCACTTATATCAAATAAACCTCTACCTCCACCTAATATTAATAACCTATTCTTATTAGGTATGGATGTTTTTTTATCCGCATAAAACTTTTTATTAATAGGAACTCCTGTTACCTTAATAGAATCAGGAGATATGCCCTTTTGAACAAATCTATTTTTAATTTCTAAAGCAGGAACAAAATACATATCAGTATGAGGGTATACCCATTCAAGAGAATCTACTACATCAGTGATAACAGTTAATGTAGGCACATTTATATCAGGATATTTTACTTTGAAATTATCTACACATGCAGCTGCAAGGGGGAATGTAGATATAATTAAATCTGGATTTTTATCAAGAATATAATCTGCAAGTTTTGGAGTATAAATTCTATGTGCAATATCATATTTAGAATCAAATGATTTTTTTAAATAATAATAATAATTGTATAAAGCAGGAGTATACTTTGTATTCCTTTCATAAAATTTCACCATTGAATCATTTGCTTTTGGAGCGCTTGCAATCATAAAATTTTGAATAGTAATATTAGAAGTACTATCTTTTTCCAAGATAGCGTCTTTAATAGCATTAGCAGCACTTATATGACCTGCTCCAAATTGTGCTGTAAGTATTAAAATATTCTTAAATTTATTTTTTTCAATCAATTTATCACCTCTATTAGATTTAACTTACCAATTATAGTATTATACCTCTCAAATTGGATTTTATCAATCATATTAAAACTTATTAATTTTAGAAGGAAATATTTATGATAAGTGGAACATTTATAAATAAAGAGGTGTAAGTTATGGAGAATATAAGTACAAAAAATGAATTTAAAAAAGAAGATATAAGTAATGACTTTATCTATGGATTAAAGTCATTAATATACTCTATAATAGGCCTAATTATTTTTTTTATACCAATAAAATCAAATGGACAAGTACAAACAATAATATATCATCTCTCATATAAATTACAAACAGACGCAAGACCTTTATTGGAACTTTGTATAGTTTTATATACTACCCTAGGATGTTTAAAATCTATATTTTCGTATAAAGATAAAAAATAGTATAAAAAAATTTTTTATACATTCGCCTATTAAGTATTTTAATATTATTAAATATATTTTATGGAAAAAATACAATTATTTTTTTAGATGATAATGTATTACTTCTAATTAATGAGGTTATTCTAAATGTAGCTACAGTACTGCCAATAAGTGCAATATTTATGCCGTTTATATTAGAATATGGTCTTTTAGATATAGTAGAATCCTATTTACAAAGGACTATGAAAAAAATGTTTAAATTAAGTGGTAAAAGTATGGTAAATATATTGGTATATTTATTTGTAGATACTTTTAGTGGATTTTTTATGACTAATAAATTATATAAAAGTGGAAAACTAAGAGAAGTTGAAGCTTGTATGATAATGCTAAATTTTTCTATAATATCATTTCCTATGAGTATATATATATCTAAGGAGTTAGATATAAATAGATTTGATTTTATAATATCCAGTATATTTATAGCAATAGTTATGAATATTATATTATGTAGAATATATCCTTTAAATAAAAAGAAAAAATCATATTATATTAAAACAGGATATAAAGAGACTATACATAAAGATAATAAATTTCAAAAAGGATTAGATAAGCATCTTAGTAATAAAAATACAAAAAGTATATTTGTATATATGTTAAATAATGCTGAAGAATCTATAAAAATTGTTATGGAGTTAATACCAAATATAGTAATTATTTTATATATAGGAAATGCAATAATCAATACAGATATTATTATTGAAATACTTAAATATATAGTAAATCCACTATCTCAAATACTAAAAATTCCAAGTATAAATGAATTTAATGAATTTTGCGTTAATTTATTTTATAATAATGTTATAGCCATAGACATATTGAATAAAAATATAGAATATACAACTAGATTTCTAATTGGGATAGTTTCATTACTAACATGTACATCACTAACTAGTAATATAGCGTATATTTCAAGTACAGAAATTAAAATAAGTAAAATTGAATTTATAATATCTTATTTAGAGAGATTGTTTATAGCAATGATTTTTTACTCTATATTACATTATTTTTATATAGGGTACATAACTTGATAAATTTAAATATAATAATAAAGAATATTCAGGTATTTTAAACAATATAGAATTATATAGGAGGTAGTAATTTGCACAATACTAAAATAATAGAAAACTATTTAATAGAATTATTAAATATACCCAGTCCAACAGGATATACAAAAGAGATCATTAATTATATAAAAAAAGAATTAGATGATATGAATATAGAATATAAGCTTGGAAATAAAGGTATGTTAGTAGCTACAATAGAAGGAACAGATAAAGAAAATGAAATTACATTTTCAGCTCATATAGATACCTTAGGTGCTATGGTACAAGAAGTAAAAGCAAATGGAAGGCTAGCAGTATCTCAAATAGGTGGATACATGATGAATACAATTGAAGGAGAAAACTGCTTAATACACACAAGAGATAATAAAAAATATGAAGGTACATTACAAACTATAAAACCATCTATTCATATACATGCAACTGAGGCAAAAGAATTACCAAGAGATTGCAAAAATTACGAGATATTAATTGATGAAGAAGTATTCTCAAAAGATGAAACAAAAAACTTAGGAATAGATATAGGAGATATTGTTTCTTTTGATACTAGAACTAAAATTACTTATTCAGGATATGTTAAATCTAGATACTTAGATGATAAAGCATCTGTAGCAGCTATACTTTATGTTATAAAATATATAAAAATAAATAACATAATACCTCGAAATACTATAAACTTCTTCTTTAGTAATTATGAAGAAGTGGGACATGGTTCTGCTACATTTATACCAAAGAATACAAAGGAATTTATAGCAGTTGATATGGGATGTCCAGGAGAGGGTCAAAACTCAACAGAATATGATGTATGTATATGTACAAAAGATTCTAGTGGACCATATGATTATGATTTTATAAGTGAAATCGTTAATGTTTGTAAGGAAAATAATGTAAATTACAAATTAGATATATACCCAAATTATAGTTCAGATGCAACAGCAGCATTAAAAGCTGGATTAAATGCAAAATTTGCACTTATAGGGCCAGGTATATTTGCATCACATGGATATGAAAGAACTCATGTGAAGTCAATAGAAGAAACTATAAATCTAATTATAAATTATATAAAATAAATTTATCTAAGATATAATAAAGCTATTTAAATATTTAAATAGCTT
>NZ_JAFFPK010000085.1 GCF_017590215.1 Clostridium sp. CCUG 7971 | reverse complement strand
TTTTTGTGCTAAATCATAATATTTTTTATCTTCTTCTAAAATTTTGTCATATTCACTTATAGCTTCATAATATTTTTTCTTTTCTTGATGTTCTGTTGCTGTTTTGTATAACTGTCTAGATTCATATAATTCTTTTATTGTCTGTTTATATACATCTAATTCGTTTACAATAGCCTTTAAAGTAGATGATATACTGATATATGACATGGCTGTATCATAATCTATATTTTCCTCTTGATACATTTCACTAACCCTTTTGGCTTGTTCTATAATTCTTTCAATATTTAATTCAATTCCATTTAGAGAATTTATTGTATTTATTAATGCTAAGTACTGTTCTTTAGTTATCTGTCCATTTACATACTTATCTCCATTAGTAAGAAGTAATTTATCTATCTTTTTGGAAACTGACTTATTGAATCTTCTCATTTTACTTTCAGAAAATTCTTTTTTTAGTGTGTTATTGTAGTATTGACTTGCATACTCGTATTTTCTATTTTCTATACTTTTTAATAATGCATCAGACTCTTTGCCTATACTTAATTCTTCACTACTTATAAAAAACACTATCATTAATAATATAAGTCCTAGTATTGATAATGAAACGGTAATTATAGATTTTCTTTTGCTATCTATAAAATCTACACATTTATCAAACAATTCCTTAAAATTCATTCTTGTTCCTTCCTTAACTTTAGTAATTTATTTATTCTTCCAACTTTGTTTAATTATATCATATATATACATTATTAACCATATATTCCATTACTAGACATTTATCTCATTCGACAAATTATAGCATTTTATTTCTTTGTAAAAATGTATATTATACTAATGTCATCCTTTGATATAGCTTTACTTAGCTTGCTTAAATCCCATTTATAATTTTTATATAGCATCCATCTAGAAAAAACACTTTTATTATATTGGTTAATTGTTTTTTCTAAGCTTTGAAATAGCACCTTTTCGTTCATAAAACTATTTTCATATCCATCAGTAAACAAAATTACAGAATCTAATTTATTACTTTCATCATTTTTTTCTATGTAATAAATAAAGTTTTTGTATGCTTCAAATCTTCCTAGAGAGTCCACAATTTCTTTATTTTTTGTTTCTAAAACTTTTTTATAAGAATCTTTATTTTTTACAACTATATTTCCATCGCCTATCTTTAAATATAACCTAAAATCATTTGTTATTAAGGCACTCACTAATGTTGTAGAATATTTTATATATTCTGTTTTAAATACTATAGCATTTATATTTTTATAATGTTCATTTACTAAATCCATCCATTTATCATAAATTAATCTTTGTATATTACCTTTTTCTAATTCATGTTTAACTTCATCCAATGATTTTCCTATAAACATCTCTAAAATATCAATTGATGAAATACAAGCTAGTCTTGATCCATCACTACTATATTCAAAAAAATCTGTGCTATGACCATCTGCTACTGTACAAATAATAGAGTCATCTACTATTTTATAATCAAGATAGTCTTGAGATCCTTTACCCTTTTTTATATTTTTATATCCAACTACATCAGCTTCAAATAAATTATATTTCATATCATAATACCTCCATATAAATACTTCTATTTACTTTGTATTATAATTATTTATAGATTATAACGTCATATCATTATATTTATTATAAATTTAATATTTTAATAAGCAAAAAAACACAGTGATTACTGTGTTTTATACTTTATACTAAACTTGATGTTATACGTTTTATGATATTTTTCTCTTTCTAACTTCACTAGTATGTTTACTAGTTTGCCTTACAACTTTATGAGAGCCTCTATTTTTTCGCACCTTTTTTTTCTTAGAAAATATTTTCTTAGAATTATACAAAACCAACCCAATAGTTGATGCTATAGTCATTCCAACAAATAACATAAAGTATATGTCTATACCAATAAATATCCTCATAACTGCATTTATTATAATTAAAGCAAATGTTAAAGAAAAACAGGTAACGGCTGACATAATAAATATTCTTAGGACTTTTTTCAACTTTATCACCCCATATAGTAACAAATCCCTACATTTAATATTATATTTAACTATACCAAAACTAACGAAAAATATCAATTATTATTGTTATTTTTTGTTAGTTTTGTCATTAAAATGTTAATCTTATTCAATGTAACAATAGACATGATTTATAAATACAATAAGAATAGGTTACTATTTTATTAAATTGAGGGGTGATTTAAATGCCAAGTCTGCCAAGTTTAGGATCAAAAGCTCCTGATTTCAAGGCTAATACAACGTCGGGACCTATTAAATTATCTGACTACTCAGGTAAATGGGTCGTATTATTTTCACATCCTGGTGATTTTACACCAGTCTGTACTACTGAATTTTTATGCTTTGCTAAGTACTACCCTGAATTTCAAAAAAGAAATACTGAATTAATTGGACTTAGCGTTGATAGTAATAGCTCTCATTTAGCTTGGATTTATAATATTTTTCAACTAACAGGTGTTGAGATCCCATTCCCTATTATTGAAGATAGAGATATGAGAGTTGCTAAATTATATGGTATGATTTCTGAACAAATGAGTAATACATCAACTATTCGATCTGTATTTATTATAGATGATAAACAAGTTCTAAGGACTATACTTTACTATCCTTTAACAACTGGAAGAAATATACCTGAAATACTTAGAATTATAGAAGCTTTACAAACTAGCGATAGAGATAATGTTGTTACTCCTGCAAACTGGTTCCCTGGAATGCCCGTAATTTTACCTTATCCTAAAACATATAAAGAACTTAAAAATAAAGTTTCCAATTGTGATAAAAACTACTCTTGTATAGATTGGTATCTATGTTTCATTCCAGATAGCAAT
The DNA here is from genome assembly GCF_017590215.1 of Clostridium sp. CCUG 7971. Taxonomy (GTDB): domain Bacteria; phylum Bacillota; class Clostridia; order Peptostreptococcales; family Peptostreptococcaceae; genus Faecalimicrobium. The sequence continues at coordinate 10,870 of NZ_JAFFPK010000085.1, read as the reverse complement.
AGTAGTGTTGATAATTACGAAGGAGTAAATTATATACCTAACTATCCAAATAAAAAACCGAAATTAGGGGCTTGTTCAAAAAATAATACTAGACCGCCTATAACAGATATAAATTTCCAACCAGTTGATATATCATTTTGTCCAGATGTAACTCCTATAGTTATGGAGTATGTTCTTGGAAACCCTACTAATGTTGACCCTCAACTTTTAGATGCTGTTATTTACGCATTCGTTGAAATAAATCCAGATGGAACTTTATTTGTTCCTACTCCAAGATTTTTAAATCAATTAGTACAATTAAAAGCAGAGAAACCTAGCTTACAAGTAATAGCCGCTATTGGTGGTTGGGGAGCTGATGGATTTTCTGATGCAGCTTTAACACCTGCTTCTAGATATAACTTTGCAAGGGAAGCTCAAAAACTAGTAAATCAATATGGATTAGATGGTATAGATATAGACTGGGAATATCCTGGCACTAGCGCTGGTGGAATAAAATCTAGACCTGAAGATAAAGAAAACTTTACACTTTTACTTACTGCATTAAGAGATGTTTTAGGAGAAGATACCTGGCTAAGTGTAGCTGGTACTGGTACTACGGAATATATAACTAAAAGTGCTGATATAGGTGCAATAGCACCTATAATTGACTACTTTAACCTTATGAGCTATGACTTTACTGCTGGTGAAACAGGATCAAATGCAATGAAGCATCAAGCTAATCTTTATGATTCACCTCTTTCTCTTCCTGGGTATAGCGTAGATACTATGGTTAGAAATCTTGAATCTTCTGGAATGCCTTCTGAGAAAATTCTTCTTGGAATTCCTTTCTATGGAAGATTAGGTGCAACTATAACAAGATCTTATGATGACTTAAGAAGAGATTATATAAATAAAAATGGGTATGAATTTAGATTTGATAAACAAGCTCAAGTTCCATACCTTGTTAGAAATGGTGAATTTGCAATGTCTTATGATGATGCACTATCAATATTTTTAAAAGCTCAATACGTACTTGAAAATTGCTTAGGTGGAATTTTCTCATGGACATCGACTTATGATCAGGCAAATATATTAGCAAATGCTATGTATCAAAGCATACATGATCCAGTAAAAGTTCAATCAGAACTAAAAAATGTATATGGAACTTTAAGAAAATAAATATATTTTAATAAATAAAAAGTCTTGTAATTAATTACAAGACTTTTTATATTCCTATTGCAGCTTTTGCTAATTTATCAGCTTCTTCATTATATTTATCACCAGAGTGTGCTTTAACCTTAACAAACTTAACATTTAACTTATCTTTTATTGAATCATAAAACTTTTTATATTCTATAGTACCTTCTTTATTGGTTTTCCATGCTCCTATGCACCACTTTTCAATGCCTTCATAATCAAAATAAAGTGTTAAATTTTCTATATTATTACTTATACAATATCCCATAGCAATTTTAGAAGCTTCTATCTCCCCTGCTACGTTTCTCATACTCACAAGAGATTCATCTTCCCCTTTTACACTATAAGTTTTTTGTACTATGTTATCTTTTATCATAACTATACCTGATCCATATGCTCTAAGAGAATGTTCATAGCTTCCATCTACATAGGCTTCTATACTATTTTGGGGATTTTTTGAAATTGTAGCTTTATTACCTTCTATAAATTCTTTTGCTTCATCAATTGTAGTAAAACTTTTATACTCTGCTCCAGAATATCCATCTACTTGCATCTTACATTCATTCCAAGTATTAAATATTCCAGTCTTTTTTCCTTTTCTTACCGCATAAAATTTCTTCTTGCTCAATCTCATCACTCCCTTGCATGTTTTACATACTATATTCTAACCTAAACACATTGAATTTAAAAGTTTTATTTAGTTATCTAAATTTTGATAATATGCTACTTTTTTCTTTTTTAACTTTAAAAATAAAAAAATATATGATATAATTCATTTATCAAATTAAATATCGGATATAACTAATGGTAGAGGTCGCATCGTTAATAAGTAGTTTTGTGGAGGTAAGCACGAAGAAGCAAAATAAAAGGTAACTGTGCCGAAACATATAAGTAACGCTTTAAATCTTATATGTTGGGGTCATATATAATATATATGGCACTGTCACAATTATATTGTGGAGTACTATCTTTAGATTAAGTATACTATTCATTTTTTGAATGCTTAAGTCTAGGATAAGTTCTTTTATCCTGGACTTTTTTTAATATCTAATTTCTCCTTGACGTTATATTCGACATACATTACAGGAGGATTTTATGAAAACAAGAGAAAAAAAACAAGCAACACTTTTTGATTCGCTGTTGTGCTTAGGTTTTTTAGTTGTAGTGTTAGTGACGTGTTTAGTAGTATTAAAAGAATATGAAATATCTGCACATATACCTTTAGTATTAGGAGGAGTATTTGCAGCAACAGTCGCAATTATTAAACTTGGTTATACTTGGAAAGAACTTGAAGAAGGAATTTTAGCTTCTATAAATACAACTATGCAAGCAATACTTATTTTATTAATTGTAGGTATGTTAATAGGAACTTGGATTATATCTGGTGTAGTTCCATCTATGATATATTGGGGACTTAACATTTTATCTCCAGGAATATTCTTAGTAGCTACAACATTAATATGTGCCATAGTATCCATATCTACAGGTTCTTCTTGGACTACTGCTGGTACTATAGGTATCGCTTTATTAGGTATTGGTAGTGCGCTTGGTATTCCTGTTCAAATAATAGCAGGTGCTATAATCTCTGGTGCTTACTTTGGAGATAAGATGTCACCTTTATCTGATACAACTAACTTAGCTCCAGCTATGGCTGGTACTAATCTATTTGATCATGTTAAGCACATGCTATATACTACTGTTCCAGCTTTAGTTATATCTCTTATACTTTACGCTATAATAGGTATGAAATATGCTGGCAGCCAAATAGATACTACTCAAATAGCACAAATACAAAATGCACTTTTAGGTAATTATAATACGTTATCACCATTTTTACTTTTAGTCCCTGCATCAGTTATAATATTAGTTATACTAAAAGTTCCAGCAATTCCTGGACTAATATTTGGTGCCTTACTAGGAGGGGTTATAGCTGTTATATTCCAAGGTGCATCTATAGCTGATGTAATTTTAGTCGCTAAAGGTGGATATGTATCAACTACTGGTATGGATTTTGTTGATCAATTACTTAGTCGTGGTGGCCTTGATAGTATGTTAGGAACTGTATCTTTAATGCTTTGCGCTTTAACTACTGGAGGTATATTAGAAAGAACAGGTATGCTTGAAGCTTTAGCAAAGGCTATATTAAAAGTAGCTAAAGGTACTTTTGGATTAATCGCCGCAACAATATTTACTTGTATAGGCACTAACTTAGCTGTAGCAGATCAATATTTAGCTATAGTAATACCAGGAAGTATGTACAAAGAGGCATTTATAAAGCAGGGATTATCTCCTAAGAATTTATCTCGTGCGTTAGAAGATAGTGCTACAATAACTTCACCTTTAATTCCTTGGAATACTTGTGGGGCTTATATGTCTGCTACTCTTGGAGTTGGATCTTTTGCATTTTTACCTTTTGCATTTTTAAACTTACTTTGTCCTCTAATATCATTATTCTATGGCGCAACTGGTATAACAATATCAAAACTATCAGAAGAAGAAAAACTTGAATTAAATATAGAAAGTTAAGTACAAAAAGAGCGTTGTTTATAGCAAGGCTCTTTTTATACTCAGTTAAATTTTTATTGTCTTATTATTATAAATGCCATATATGCTATATACATTAATGATAATAAAGCACCCTCTCCTTTATTAACCTTTCTCTTAGTTGCTGATAATATATAACCTAATACTGTCACAATTATCATAATTAACATATCTATAAATACTATTGGATGTATTTGTATGTTATGTATAGTCGATGATATTCCTAACACAAATAAGATATTAAATATATTTGATCCAACCACATTACCTATTGCTATATCACTTTCACCTTTTCTAGCCGCAATTACGCTGGTAACAAATTCCGGAAGTGATGTTCCTATAGCTACTATTGTAAGACCTACTAAGTTTTGGCTCATACCCCAAGATAGTGCTATATCACTTGCTGAATTTACAACTACGTTACCACCTATAATTATCCCTAAAATACCAAGTATACTCATTATTATACTTTTACTCATAGACATTGGTTGACTTGTCTGTTCTATTTCCATTTCTTCTTTTGATGTAATTGCCATTTCTATTAAGTAATACATAAATATAGAAAACAATACTAATAGCATTAAACCGTCTGCTCTAGTTAATAAGTTTTGATTATATCCTTGAAACTTAGTATCATGCGCTAATATCATTAATACTATTGATGCTAAAATTGCAAAAGGAAACTCTTTTATTATAGTACTTTTTTGTACTTTTATAGGATTTATTATAGATGCAATACCTACAACAAATAATAGATTAAATATATTTGATCCAACTACGTTTGCAATTGCCATATCATTATTTCCCTGTAATGCTGCTGTTATACTTACAGCTGCTTCTGGTGCACTTGTGCCAAATGCCACTATTGTAAGCCCTATAATTAATGATGGTACATTAAAAATTTTAGCTATTGAAGATGAGCCTGATACAAATGCATCCGCTCCTTTTATAAGAAGTATAAAACCTATTAGCAATAATATATAACTCATATAAATTCTCCTTAAATTTATTTAAATACAATTATTATATATTTTTTCTAAAATGTCTTATCTTATTCAAAATGTAATCATAATATATAAAAAAGCACTTCTATTAGATAGAAGTGCTTAAAATTCTTAATTTAGCTTTATGCTGGGTAATGTAATAATGCTCCTGGTCCTAATGGTACTCCTAACATCATCCATATTCCAAGTAATATTATCCATCCTATTAGGAATATTATTGTATAAGGTATCATTGTAGATATTAATGTACCTATACCAGCTTTTTTATCATGTTTTTGAGCAAATATAACTATCATCGCAAAGTAACTCATAAGTGGTGATATTATATTTGTAGTCGAATCACCTATTCTATATGCTACCTGTGTTAATTCCGGAGATATTCCAAGTTTCATAAACATTGGTAAAAATACTGGAGCCATTATTGCCCACTTAGCTGAAGCTGATCCCATAAATAAGTTTATAAATCCTGCAAATAATACAAATACTACCATAAGAACTATCTTATTCATATTCATTGATTGTAGTAAGTTTGCACCTTCTATTGCAAGTATTGTACCTAAGTTAGTATACGCGAAGTATTGTACAAATTGTGCCATAACAAATGCTAATGCTATATATCCACCCATTGAACTCATTGCTTTACCCATTTCACTACATACATCTCTATGATTTTTAAATTGGCCTGAAGTTCTACCATAAACTATAGCTGCTACGAAGAATATTATAGCCATTAAAGGTACGAATCCATTCATTAATGGAGAATGATCTATTATAGATGCTACAAATCCATTAGTTTTTTCAACTTCTAAGTTTCTAAGTAATGAATTTGGCACTAATGTTATAACTATTATAGCAGCTATCATTAGTAAAACAACTAAATTAGTAACTTTTAATGCTTTATTTTCTTTATCAGTTAAGTTTCTTAAATCATCATCTTCTTTAGATAAACTTGAGCCACCTTTGTAAGCACCTAATCTTGGTTCAACTATTTTATCTGTTATAAACCATCCTAAAAATGTTATTAAGAATGTAGATACCATCATGAAAAACATATTTGAAGTTGCTGTAACTGTATATGTAGGGTCTATCATTCTTGCAGCTTCTGTAGATATACCCGCAAGCATTGGGTCTATAGTACCAACTATTAAGTTTGCACTAAATCCTCCAGATACCCCAGCAAACCCTGCTGCAAGACCTGCAAGTGGATGTCTACCAAATGACATAAATATAAGTGCTCCAAGTGGAACTAATACAACATATCCTGCATCACTTGCTATGTTTGACATAACTCCTAAAAATACTACCATTGGTGTAACTAATTGTGCAGGTGTTACTGATACTGTCTTTTTAAGAAGTGCTGATATATATCCACTTCCTTCTGCAGTACCTATACCTAACATACCAACTAAAACCATTCCAAGTGGAGCAAAGTTAACAAAGTTAGATACAGCATTTTCTAACATATAAGCTATGCCTTCTTTTGAAAGTAAACTTATTGCTGTTATTGTTTGCTTCTCTAGAGTGTTTGTAGTTCTATTTATTAATTCACCTTCTACTGAAAGTCCTGTTGCTGCTGCTATTGCAGATATAATCATGATTGCTAAACAAAATAGTCCAAATAATGCTATTGGATGTGGAAGTTTATTCCCTACAATCTCAATACCATCTAGACATTTACCAAATAAGTTCTTTTTTTCTTTTGCTACTGTATTACTCATTTGTTTCCCCCCTAAATGTATTCTTATGTAAAAATTTTCTTTTATATGTAATTTATTATATCAACATTTTTTTCATTGTCAATACAATTATACAAATTTTCTATAAATTTAAATAAATACATAGTTAACTTTCATTTTTTCATTCACAAGTCATATTTTGTATACATAATTCTATATCATATCTTAAATTAATAAATAAAAAATCTAGTTAATTCAATACTTTAACTAGATTTTTTATTTATATTATTTTTTTATTCTTTTTATATCCTTTTATTTTTTGAATATATAAAAATCATAATTGCATTTTTTATATAAATCCATTTTTATAAATCTATTTTTATAAACTATTTTTTTAGTTTTTCTTTATGTATTAAATAGTTTTGATTAAAGTACTTTACTTTCAAAATATCAACATCTGAATCTTCATGAATTACTCTACTTTTTATTGATCTATTTTTCATTTCATCATTCATATATTTTTCTACTTTTTTCATACTGACTTTTTCATTATAATTTAGTGATCTTATTATTTCTTTAAGTGCTAAATTCATTACATCCTTCCTAGATGTATATAAATGCTGATTTATATAGTTATATATTTTATTCTCATTCATAATTGATATATTGCATTCATGTAAATCTTTTTCTAATCTTTTTAATGTATTTATATTAGTTCCTGTATTAAATATTATAAAGCATCCATAATCATACTTACTCCTTAAAATACGTCCCATAGCTTGTTTTACTTTTATAGCCATTTGAGGATAATTTATTTTATAATAAGGTTGATTATATTTTTTCATTATTGTAGAATACAAAGGATCTTTAGGATTTATATTAGGTATTTTATCTAATGTAACGCATGTTAGACCATCGCCTGGAACATCTACTCCTTCAAAACATCCTTTCGAACCTAAAACTACACATCTTTTATTTATATCTTTTAGGTTCTTTATACCCTTTTTATTCATATATACTTCTATATTTTTACTATCTAAATTCTCTTTTAAAATGTCATAAGTTCTTTCTTGTCTATCTTTGCTGTTAAATAGCGATAGTAAATGACCGTCTGTTATTTGAGATATATTTCCTATTATCTTACTCATTTCTTTAGGAAAATCTTTATTCTGATAAGTACATATATCATTTATGCCTATTATTGAAATTCTTTTTTTATAATCATATAGCGGGTCTATAATTTTTTCTACATTGCCTACTCTATTTATCCCTAAGGTATTTTTAAAATAATTCATATTATTTTCTATACTTAAAGTGGCCGATAAAAATATACCACTATCTATTTGTGATAATATATTTTCTTCAAATAACTGTGCTAGTTTAAGAGGTACTACTCTAAGCTCGAAACTCTTAAAGTTTTTATCTATATCTACTATTCTTGCATAATCATCATCTTCACTATATTCCATAAATAAATCAAATATAGTTTTTATCTCTTCTAATTCCTTTATTCTAGCTTTACCAAACTTATAAACTTCAGCTTCTTTGTCTATACTATCTTCATCTAAGTTTCTATCTATTGTCACTAATATTGAAACTAAATTTCTTATTATATTTTCACAGCTATTCTTTATTTTATCGCTATATAGATTATATTTAATATCAATATAATTATTTTCATTTTTAACTTTTCCAGCAACTTCATTTTCTTGTAAATTTAACTCCCATTTTAAATTATATTTACTTATATCTTTATAATTACTACTTATGCCAAAAGTTAATATTGAGCTCATTTCTTCTACTATTAAATTTATACTTCTACTTATTCTATCTTTTATATTTCTATCAAAATGAACATGGTGATAAAATTTATCAAACGGTTTTATCTTACCTATGCGTTTATTTTTATTATCATATATAAATGGGCTATTTTTTATCTTCTCATAAGGATATATTTCTTGAAAAAAATAATTTAACATTTTATAATCTATAATACTTGAGAAAAATTCATAACCTTTTTCTACTAAATTATGACCTTCATCTACTATTATATTTTCTAATGGCTTTTCTTCTTTATATGGCCACTTCGCTAAAAGAGAATGGTTTATTACAGTTATATCTTCTTCTTTTAATTCTTCAATTCTGTTTTTATATAGACAATTTTTAAAACACTTTTTAGGCCTACATAAATTCGGGTCACAACATACATATCTTAAATGAAGTTCTAACTCTTTAAAGCGTTGAATTATTAAGTGACTTATTTCTTCTATATCTCCATATTTACCTTCCTCAGTTAATCGTTCTAATAAAATAATTGAAAGTATATCATTTTTAGTTAATTCTTTATCACTATATTCTCTTTTATAACTTTCTAGCTTTTCAACACAGATATAATTATTTTTACCTTTTATATATCCATAGCTTACTTTATTATTTAAGCCTAACGAATTTAATACATTAGGAATATCTTTATTTATTAATTGAATTTGTAATTCTTTAGTGTCTGTAGATATTATCACTCTTTTTTTACTAAATCTAGCTTCTAAAATAGCACTTACCAAATAACCTACACTTTTTCCAATACCAGTTGGAGCTTCTATGCATGCTATTTTAGCACTGCCTCCATTTTTTCTAAATGTTTCTCTTATTGTTTTTGTAAGTTCATATTGTCCAGGTCTATATTCATACATAAAGCCTTCTTTACTTGCCCATATATTTTCGTCTTTTAATAATTCCTCATAAATCATCTTATTTTTATTAATTTGTTTTATAATATAGCGTTCTTTTGATTCTTCATTTTTTTCTATTTTATTTTCTTTGTATTCATAAACTACACCTATTAAATTGCTTTGGTCATAATTTGCATTATCTATTAAATCACTCCACTCCCATTTATCTAATTTATGACTATTTAAGTATGAATTTATCTTAAATGTTAATGGCTCTAATGTAGATTTTTCATTTTCTTTAAGCCTTATAAGTAATGAATTTACAATATTTATATTATCAAAACAATTATTTAATAATTTGTATTTTTCATCAGTTTCATAAGTAGTTATGTGTTTTTTTAAGTACTCTAAACTATATTCTTTGTGATATGGTTCTAATACTGCTGCTAATTCCATTGAATCTATAATATTATTTTTTATATCTGGCAAATAGGTGTTTATAAATTCCTTTTTAGGTTGTGAATCATGAATAATAATAAATTTATTTTCTAAAAAATTTATTATTTTGTTTTTTATTTCCAGAGAAATGTATTTTTTATCTTTTATTAATATGTCCAATATATAGGTTTCATTGTTCTGTATTTTTACAGCACAAATTTCTATTATTTCAGAATTTATTGGATTTAATCCACTAATTTTTATATCTAAATATATAATATTATCTAAAACACTTGTTATTGTTTTAGATAATTTACTTATTATTCCTTTCATTTAATTTACCCTTTCGATTGTCGATTATATTTACATGCTTAATAATTATATGATAGTTTTGCCCAAAAAGTAAAAGTGTAATTTAAAATGTATAATTTTAATTTTATTATAGAAACTATATTTAAGTTAATAATCATTTTAAATTTTACAACTTACTAGAGGTGATATTATGAATAAAAGAAATTACAGGACTTATTTCATAATAGGATTTTTTGTTTTAGTATTTGGAGGATTAGTTGGTACTAACTTTTACATGCTAAATAAAACTAAAACTCAAATATCAAATGGTTCTCTTAGTACACAAGAGTATAGTTGGTATTTCAATCCTAGAAATGACGGAAAACAACCAGAACCTATAAAAGAAGCTAGCTTCTTTAATAAGTATAGTTCTTATTATGTAGGTAATCCGGATGAAAAGGTATTATATTTATCTTTTGATGCTGGATATGAAAATGGTAATACTGAAAGCATTCTTGACACTTTAAAAAAACATAATGCTAAAGCTCAGTTCTTTGTAGTAGAAAGTTATATAAAGAATAATCCTGAGATAGTAAAGAGAATGGAGAAAGAAGGCCATTTAGTTTGTAACCATTCAAAGTCTCATCCTTCTATGGCTTCAATTACAGATTTTGAAAAGTTTAAAACTGAAATTACAAGTGTAGAAGAAGCTTACAAGGAAGTTACAGGAAAGGATATGCCTAAATATTTTAGACCTCCAATGGGTAAATTTAGTGAACAGTCTTTAAAGTATACTCAAGATTTAGGATATAGTTCAATCTTTTGGAGTTTTGCATATGTAGATTGGTATAATGATAAACAACCATCACACGAATTTGCAAAAGATAAAATATATACTAGAACTCATCCAGGCGCAATAATTTTACTTCACCCTAATTCTAAAACTAATACAGAAATATTAGATGAAGTAATAACTCATTGGGAACAAGAAGGGTATAAGCTAAAAACATTAGACTACTTAACTAAAAAATAGTACCCTTGCTTAAATTAAATAATTAAAATTTATATAAAA
>NZ_JAFFPK010000084.1 GCF_017590215.1 Clostridium sp. CCUG 7971 | reverse complement strand
ATGAAGGTTTGCAAAAAACATATGAATGGTATAGTATAAAAAGGCCAAAAATTTATGATGAAAAAATGGATAAGGTCGAAGATATTATAAATATAGTCTAAAAACTAGGTAGTATATAAAAGATGATAAATAATCCATGCTTTTTATATACTATTTTATTTTATCTTTATCCCATATAAATAATTTATCAGAATTATTTAAAGCTCCAAATATATTTTTCTTAGCGCCAGGTATTTCTTTATTTAATCTAGTTACAAGTTCTTTTATATCTTGTCTTTTTGTAAGTCCATCTGCTGGACAAGGATTTTCAATAACTGGATAGTTATATTCTTTTGTAGCTTTTTTAGTCATCCATTCTTCTATATATATCATGGGTCTTATTATAGTTATATTTTGTTTATCCATAGTTGACTTTGGAGAGAAACAAGATACTCTACCTTCATAAACCATTGACATTAAAAATGTTTCTATTGCATCATCTTTATGATGTCCAAGTGCAACTTTAGTGCATCCTAGTTCTTTAGCTGTGCCATTTAGTGCACCACGTCTTAAATTAGCACATAATGAGCATGGATTTTTTTCTTTTCTTATGTCAAATACAATTTCTTTTATATCAGTTTGTACTTCATGAAACTCTACATCTAACTCTTCGCATAATTTGTATAATGGAGAATTATCTACTCCACCAGGATTTAGGGTTATAGCTATTAATTCAAATTTTTGTGGAGAGAATCGTTGGTAGTTTTTTAGTATATGAAGTAATGTCAAGCTATCTTTTCCACCTGAAAGCCCAACTGCTACTTTATCGTTATCTTGTATCATATCAAAATCCTGTATAGCTTGACGAGCTTTACTAAGAAGTTTTTGCATAGTCATATTTATATCCTCCATTAAAAATTAATAAACTTAAGATTTCTTAAGAATTACTTATAATTTACTTAAAATCTATACTTTAAAATTAACCTATGAAAATTCGCGATCACTAAATCTAATTAGGATTAGCAAAGTTAAAGGGAGAAGATAGATTATGAAAAAAATTAAGTTTATATTACCAATTATAGTTATTTTAGCAGTTACAGTTATTTTATTTAAAGTTTTAACACCAGAAAAAACATTAACACCAGAAAAAATATCAAATAAAAGTAACTCAAATATTATAACAAACACATTATTAGTAAACAATGATAATAAACTGGATAAAAACTATAAACCTATTAATAGTGATATACCAAATATACCATTTATTGATAGTTCAACAGATGAAGAAAAGCAAATGGAAGAAATAGCATCAAAATCAGTAGAAAAATTATTTAATCAAGCTAAAGAAGAAGGTATAAAATTCTTGGCTACATCTGCATATAGGTCTTATACATCTCAAAAAGAAATATATACAAAGAAAGTTATTTCAGACGGAATAAAAAAGGCAAATGAATATGTAGCTAAGCCTGGGACGAGTGAACATCAAACTGGATTATGCATAGATGTAACTAATGAAGATAGATGGTTTGTAGGAAGTACAAAGGAAGCTATATGGTTAGCAGAAAATGCTCATAAGTTTGGATTCATAATAAGGTACCCAAAAGGAAAAGAAGATGTAACGGGAAAGTCTTATGAACCATGGCATATAAGATATGTAGGAAAAGATATAGCAAAAGAAATACATATAAATAATTTAACATTAGAAGAATATATAGCTAGAAAAAATTAAATAAAAAAGAAGAAAGTATACTATAATTGTTCTATGTGAAACTTTATCAAATATTGTAGATAGGTTTCATAAAAACAAACTATATGGATAAGGATGATAAATTTTGAAAAATAAAGTACTTGTAGTAGACGATGAAAAAGAAATTAGAAACCTTTTAGAAATATACTTGCTAAACGAAGGATATGATGTAATAAAATCTGAGAACGGAAGAGAAGCTTTAAATATATTAGATAAAGAAGATATACAATTAATGATACTAGATATAATGATGCCAGGCATAGATGGAATAGGGGTTTGTAAAGTAGTAAGAGAAAAGTTAGATATTCCTATATTAATGTTAAGTGCTAAATCTGAAGATATGGATAAAATACAAGGAATAATGACAGGTGCAGATGATTATATGACAAAGCCTTTTAATCCTTTAGAACTTACAGTTAGAGTAAAATCTTTACTTAGAAGAGCTTATTATTTTAATAATAAATTAAAGCCTAATAAAAATATAATAGAAATAGAGAATCTAAGTATAGATAAAAGTAAGCATAAAGTTATGATCGGAGAAATAGAGGTAGTTTTAACATCTAGAGAATTTGATATTTTATATTTATTAGCCAGTAATAGAGGTAGAGTTTTCAGTACAGAAGATATTTTTGAAAAGGTATGGAAAGAGCAATACTACCAATCTAATAATACAGTAATGGTACACATGAGTAGGATAAGAGAAAAAATAGAAAGGTATGCAGGTAATAAAATAATACATACTGTATGGGGAGTGGGATATAAAATTGAAAAATAAAAGAATTTTATTTGAATATGCTTTTAAACCTATAATATATTTTATAATTAGCGGCCTTATAGGTGTTGGCACAATTTATGTAATATACTCTAAATTAATAAATATGTATATAGATAATTACAGTAAAATACCAAGGTTTATCATTAGCTCAGTTAACATATTTTTGTATATAAAAAATAATTTTTTAGGGAATTTAATATATTTAATATTAATTATTTTAATTGTTATACCTATATATTTATTACTTATGAAGAAAAAGATTAATGGTATAAGTGAGATTATAAATACAACTAATATTATGGCTAATGGAGATTTAAATCAAACTATACAAACTGAATCTAAAGATGAAATTGAAGAGCTAGCAAATAATATTAATAGCATAGTTTCACAGTTAAGAAATATAACGATAGAAGAAAGACGAGCCCAACAAACTAAAACAGATTTAATAACTAATGTATCTCATGACTTAAGAACGCCTTTAACATCTATAATAGGCTATTTAGGTCTGATAGAAGAGGATAAATATAAAGATGAAGTTGAACTTCGATATTATACAACTATTGCATATGAAAAGTCTAAGAATTTAAATATACTTATAAATGACTTATTTGAACTTACAAAGATGCAAAATAATACTATACGATTAGATAAAATTGATATAAACTTAGTAGAGCTATTAGGACAAATAGTATCTCAATTTGAGTATGAATTTAGTAAAGAAAATGTAAAAGTAAGGACTGATTTTTCAGAAGATAGATTATTAGTAAATGTAGATCCATCAAAGCTAGTAAGAGCATTTGAAAATTTAATAAATAATGCGATGAAGTATGGTAATGATGGAGAATATATAGATTTAGAAACAAGAAAGCAAGATAATATGGCTATAGTTAAAATTATAAACTATGGAGAGCCTATACCTTCTTTAGATTTACCTCATATATTTGATAGATTTTATAGGGTAGAGAAATCTAGAAATAGAAATGATGGTGGATCAGGACTTGGACTTGCAATTACTAAAAATATAATCGATTTACATGGTGGCAGTATTGAAGTTAAAAGTGATAGTATAAGTACTATCTTTGAAATAAGATTAAAGTTGATATAAAAATATCCTGTATAAGTAAATATACAGGATATTTTTAATTTGAATATATTATACGTATAAAGATAATTATGAATAATTAGAATAATTTGATAAAATACGTTTAAAAATTATAAATTTTTTTATTTAATTCGGACTTATAAGAACATAAAAACTTAAGTAATGTTAAATTATAGTAATTTATATTGTAATTAGTTAGAAAAAATACTATAATATTTCCAACTACATAAAAAGGGGGAGGATTTAGTTGAATAAAAAACTATCTAAAGACGCATATGGAGGCGTATCTGGAAAAGGTTATGTTCCATATGTAACAGATAAGTCTAAAACAGGTGGAAATATGGCAGTACTTATTATAGGTATTATTTTAGCTGCTGTTTTTGCTGCTTCTACAACATACTCTGGTATGAAGGCAGGTCTTACAGTTGCAGCCGGTATTCCAGGCTCTATTTTAGGTTCAGCATTTGTGGGAGTATTTGCTAGAAAAAAAGGAATACTTGGTAAAAATATAATTCAAAGTATGTCAAGTGGTGGAGAATCATTTGCAAGTGGTGCAATATTTGTATTACCAGCTGTTATTTTAATAGGTAGTCAAATAACTTTTATACAGGGGATAGCTGTTGGTGTTGGTGGAGTTTTATTTGGTATTGGTGCAGCATCTCTTGTTCATAACTATTTAATTGTTGAAGAACATGGTAAACTAATGTATCCAGAAGCTATGGCTATTTCTGAGACTCTTGTTGCCTCAGATACTGGAGGAGAATCAATCAAGTATATGGGTATTGGTTTTGGAATAGGTGGTATAATAACTGGTTTAACAAGTTCATTTTTTAATATAACTAATAATTTAATTAGTTTTGTTGGAAGTAAATTTTATAAATGGAAATTTGAAGTTGAAGTAAATCCTCTTCTTTTAGGAATCGGATTTATTGTAGGATTAGAAGTATCTTTAACAATGTTTGCTGGATCTATATTATCAAACTTTGGGATTACACCTTTAATTGGTTATTTTACGGATATGGCTGGTGAAGGTGCAAAATTATGGAATGACCCTTCTATTTCAATTAGCCAGTTAGATGTTAATGGAATTGCAGGAAACTATGTAAAATATATAGGCGCAGGTATGATGCTTTGTGGTGGTATTATAGGAGCAGTAAAACTTATACCAACTATTATTGCATCTATTAGTGAGACACTTAAAGCAAAACCAGGATCTGAAGATGGTGGAGATTCTTCATCTATGCAAATTTTAATTTTATTAGGTGGTATTGTTATTGGATTTATTGCAGCATTTTTAATTTCTGGTAATATTTTAATGGCAATTGTTGGAGCTATTGCTTCTTTAGTACTATCTTTATTATTTGTTATTGTTGCAGGAAGATTAACAGGTACAATAGGGACATCAAATCTTCCAGTATCTGGTATGACAATTGCATCTCTAGTTATTGTAACTTTAATATTTGTTTCTATGGGATGGAAAAGCCAAGCAGATAATAAATCATTACTTTTATTTGGATCATTTATAGTTGTTGCTATTTCTATGGCTGGTGGTTATAGTCAATCTCAGAAAGCGACTTTTATTATAGGTGGTAATAAAAATGAAGTACAACGTTATTTTACAATTGCTGGTATTGTAGGGGCTATAGTTGCTATAGGTACAATCCTAATACTTACTGATCAACTTAAAGATACTGTTAATCCACAGTTTGCTCTACCGCAAGCAAATTTAATGTCAACACTTACTTCTGGTATAATGTCAGGTAAATTACCATGGGTTATGATTATTGCTGGTGTGTTTATGGCAATAGTTTTATACTTATTAGAATTACCAATTATGACTGTTGCTATAGGTTTCTACTTACCAATTTCAACAACTTCTATAATTTTAGTTGGAGCACTAATACGTGTATTCATTGAAAAGACTTCTAAAAGTGATAGAGAAAAAGAAGTTAAAGTTGAAAATGGTGTAAGTTTATCTTCTGGTCTTGTTGCAGGAGGTTCTATAATTGGATTAATAGGTATAATATTACAAGTAACAGGGGTTATAAAAGCAGGCTCACCAAGTGGATTTGCTGCAGGGAACACAATGGCTATTTTATTACTAATTGCTTTAGTTATTCTTTCAACACTACCTCTTATTTCCTCTAAAGTAAAGCGCGATGAATAACAATGAAAATGATTTAAAAATAGTATTTAAAATTTCTGAAACTGTTGAATATGAAGTGAGTAAAGATGGACTAGTAAATATAATTGAAAAACAAAATCACTGGATTCAAAATTTTGTAAGAAAATTAAAAATAAATATTCCACTTTATAAAAAAATTACATTAGATGAATATAGTAGCTATGTGTTTTTACAAATTGATAGTAAGAAAACAGTTAAAGAAATTGGGGAAAGTTTAGATTTTAAATATGGCGAAAAATCTCATCCAATATATGAAAGATTACTACTATTTTTAGATTATATTGAATCAAGTTGTAAGTATATTGAGAGAATAAATTAATAAATAAAACTAGCTTAAAGATTAAGGCTATCTTGATTTTTAGGCTAGTTTTTTTATATACAATATAAATATGATGTGTTTAACATATTTAATTAAAATTTAACTAAAATGAGAAATATAATTTTTATATAAAAAATTGCTAATATATACTTGTTATGAAGTATAATATTATCATACAAAAAAATAAGTATCGGAGGATAATAAAATGCAAAAAGTAGAAAGTTTTAAATTAGATCATACAAAAGTAAGATCACCATATATAAGAAAATGTTGTGTATTAGATGGAGCAAAAGGGGATAAGGTAACAAAGTTTGACTTAAGATTTTTACAACCTAATGCAGACACTTTCGGTACAGCCGCAATACATGGATTAGAACATTTATTAGCTACTTACCTAAGAGAAACACTAGATAATATAATAGATTTATCACCAATGGGATGTAGAACAGGATTCTATTTAATAATGTGGGGAGAGGTTGAACCACAAACTGTGAAAGAAGGATTAGAAAAAGCTTTAGAAATGGTATTAGAATCAGATAAAATGCCAGCTGCTACTGCTGTCGAATGTGGAAACTACAAAGACTTATCTCTATTCGGAGCTAAAGAATATGCTAGAGAAGCCCTACAAAAAGGATTCTCTCTTAATATATACGGAGAATAATTAGTATGAGAAATGACTTTTTTAATCTAATTAATATAAATAAAAGTGAAGTTTTAAGATATTTAGAGTACAAAGGTCAGGACATCAATGATAATCTTAAAAATACTATTAATGAATGTATAAAGTTAACTAAAGATAAGATAAACCCTCGATATATGTTGAGGGTTTATCCTATATTAAGAAAAAAAGAAAATAATGTGATAGAGGTTAAGGGAAGCAGCTTAAAATTTTCAAGCAAAGATATATATATACTACTTAAAAACTGTGATGAATGTATAATAATTGCAACAACAATAGGTATGGAAATTGAGAAAGAGATAAGAAAACATTCATATACAGAGCTTACAAAAAGCATAATTTTAGACGCATGTGCTACTACTGCTATAGAAGAGCTTTGTGATTTAATACAAGAAAATTTAAAGCTTAAATTATCAAATCAAGGAAAGTACATAACAAATAGATATAGCCCAGGGTATGGAGATTTATCTATTGATACAAATATAGAAATTATAAATTTCTTAAACTCATCTAAAGAAATAGGACTAACAATTACAGAAAATAAAATTATGATACCAAGAAAATCAGTTATTGCTATAATTGGAATATCAAATAGTAAAGTTAAAGTGGAAAATAAATCGTGCTTGAATTGTAAAAATTACGATAGCTGTAGATATAAAAAAGGGGATGAGGTTTGTGGAGATAAGAGAGTATATAAAAAATAATATATTAATATTTGATGGTGCAATGGGAACAATGCTTCAGCAAAAAGGATTAAAAATAGGTGAGAATCCAGAAGTATTTGGACTAAAAAATCCAGATAAACTTTTAGGGATTCATAAAGATTATCTTAAATCTGGATCAAATGTATTAACAACTAATACATTCGGGGCAAATGAGATTAAGTTAGATAAATTAGGATACACAGTAGAAGAAGTCGTAGATAACGCTATTTGTGTAGCAAAAAAAGCAATAGAAGAAGTAGACAAATCGAAGCCTAGATATGTAGCTTTAGATATAGGACCGATAGGTGAAATGTTAGAGCCTATGGGTACTTTGAGTTTTGATAGAGCTTATGAAATATTTAAACGACAAGCAATTCAAGGAGAAAAATCAGGAGCAAATCTTATCATAATTGAAACAATGATGGATTTATATGAAGCTAAAGCAGCAGTTTTAGCAGTAAAAGAAAATACTAATCTTCCTTTATTTGTAACTATGACATTTGATGGAAATGGAAGAAGCTTTACAGGGTGTATGCCAGAAAGTATGGTTGCAACTATTGAAGGGTTAGGAGTAGACGCCATAGGAGTAAATTGTTCTTTGGGACCTAAACAATTATTACCTATAGTTGAAAAAATAGCAAAAATTACTTCATTACCAGTTATAGTTCAAGCAAATGCAGGGCTACCAGATATAATAGATGGAAATGCTATTTATAATGTCAAAGAAGATGAATTTTTTGAAGGAGTTAAAAAATTTATAAAAGTAGGAGCATCTATAATAGGAGGGTGTTGTGGAACAAATCCTAAATTTATAAAGAAAATATGTGATAACTTAGATTCTCTACATAAGGTTAATGTTGATAAAACAATTAAAAGTGTAGTTTGTTCACCTTCTAAATACTTAGAAATACAATCTCCTACAGTTATAGGAGAGAGGATAAACCCAACAGGTAAAAAACTTTTAAAAGAAGCTTTTAAAAGTGAAAGTTTAGATTATATAATAAATCTAGCATTAGATCAAGTTAATGGTGGAGCTGAAATTTTAAATGTTAATGTAGGTTTACCAGAGATAGATGAAAAAAGAATGATGCCTAAAGTTATAAAGGAAATACAGTCTATAATAGATACTCCACTACAAATAGACTCATCAAATATAGATGCCTTAGAGCAAGGATTAAGATATTATAATGGAAAAACAATTGCAAATTCAGTAAACGGAAAAGATGAATCATTAGACACAATACTTCCTATAGTTAAAAAATATGGAGCATGTGTAGTTGGACTTACATTAGATGAAGATGGAATTCCAAATACAGCAAAGAAGAGATATGAAATAGCTAAAAAAATAGTAGATAAGGCGATATCTTATGGAATAAAAAAAGATGATATATTTATAGATTGTTTATCTTTAACAGTATCAGCGGGGCAAGATGAATCTATGGTAACTTTAGAATGTATAAAAATGGTTAAGGAAAAACTTGGTGTTAAAACTATATTAGGAGTATCGAATATTTCATTTGGTCTACCAAATAGAAAAGCACTAAATAATTTATATTTAACTTTAGCGTTAAACTATGGACTTGATTTACCCATAATAAATCCTAATGAATCTAGTAGCATGGAAGTCATAAATTCTTATAAAGTTATAAAAAACATAGATAAAGGTTGTACAAATTATATAGAAAAATATAATGGTTATAATAGCAAAAAAGAGGTAAAAACTGTTGATGCAGATATTACACTAGATAAAGTAATTGAAAGAGGGTTAAAAGAAGAAGCGAAGCCAATGACACTAAATCTTTTAGAAAAATATGATGAAAATTATATTTTAGATGAAATTTTAATACCTGCACTAGATATAGTAGGTAAAAAATATGATAGTGGAGAAATATTCTTACCTCAATTAATACAATCTGCTGAAACTGTGAAAGTATCACTAAATGTTATTAAAGAAAACTTACTAAAAGAAAGTAATAATACAATGTCTAAGGGTAAAATAATAGTTGCTACAGTAAAAGGTGATATTCATGACATTGGTAAAAATATAGTGAAGATAATGTTAGAGAATTACGGATATGAAGTTATTGATTTAGGGAAAGATGTACCCATAGAAGAAGTTGTTAATCAAGCGAAAAATCAAAATATAAAACTTGTAGGTCTTAGTGCATTAATGACAACTACTGTAAATAGTATGAAAGAAACAATTAAAGCGCTAAGAGAAAATGAGATAGACACAAAAGTATTTGTAGGAGGAGCTGTCCTTACAGAAGAATACGCAAAAGATTTAGGCGCAGATTACTATTCAAAGGATGCAAAATCAGCAGTTGAGATAGCTAAAATGAATTTTTTATAAAAAATAAGGGGGAAATACCCTTTATTTTTTTGTAAAAATCTGTATAACTCATAATAAAATGCAAAATATGTAGAAAAACCTCGCAATTATATGATAAAATGGATAGGTGATTTTTAGGGAGGGTAAACAACAATGATTGAAAATGTAGCGCCTTATTCATTAGTTTTCGGAGTATCAGTTTTTGATATATGCGGATTTACGGATAGAAATTATAGATGCAATGACTCAAATCCTGGAAAAGTAAGCACTTCTTTTGGTGGTGTTTGTAGAAATATTGCTGAATGCATGGCAAGAGTAGGAGTTAATACTAAATTCATATCTATTTTAGGTGATGATGAAACAGGAACTAGAATGATGGAACATTCTAAAGTAATGAATTACGATATGAGTGATTCGTTAATAGTAAAAAATGCTAACACACCAACTTATATGGCCATTTTAGATGAGCAAGGAGAAATGGTATCTGCCGTAGTAGACATGAAGATAATAGATATGTTTACTACAGACTTTATAGATTCAAAATCAGAGATAATAAAAAATTCAGAGTATATGATACTAGATTCAGATAGACCTGATATAGTAGAGTATATAATAAAGACATTTAAAGATAATACTAATTTTATTTTAGACCCAGTATCTGCTGCTAAAGCGAAAAACGTGAAACATTTAATCAAAGATTTTCATACAATAAAGCCAAATAGATATGAGGCGGAAATAATGTGTGGATTTAAGATAAAAAATGATGAAGATTTAAGAAAAGCTGGACAACATTTCATAGATTTGGGAATTAAAAATGTGTTTATAACACTAGATGAAGATGGTATATATTATAATAACGGAAAAGAAGAAGGAAAAATAAAAGCTAACGATGTAGAAGTAGTAAATGTTACAGGAGCTGGAGATTCTTTTGTTGCTGGAATAGCTAGTGGTTACATGAATAATATTGATTTAGTAGATACTGTTAAGTATGCTATATCTATGTCTTCAATAACTATATCTACAAAAGAAACTATACATCCAGATATGTGCCACGACTTAGTAAAGGAATATATGGAAAAAATGGACTGGACAGAAGTAAATTATAAGAAATAATAAATTTACTAAATGCAATTATTTATATATAATAGAAGTATAAAGTTATTAGATAGAAATTAGTCTATACTATATAGGTTAATTAATATAAAAAAATTTGTCGTCAACATTAAAAAGGTATTATCTTAAAATGAGATTAATCATTAATAGATAATACCTTTTTTAATATATTAAGCAATTAGAATTGCTCGATTAGCCCATAACCATCATGTCTTTTATATACTATGCTTACATCTTCAGTATCTAAGTCTCTAAAAATAAAGAAGTTGTGACCTAATAAATCCATTTGTACAATAGCGTCTTCTGCTGTCATTGGTTTATCTAGTGTAAATTTCTTTCTTCTCTTTATATTATTTCCTTCTTCTATATCATAAGCTATAGGATCTTCTATATTATCAAATCTTATACTTTCATTTTTTCTATTTTTTCTAGATAGTTGAGTTTTTAACTTTCTAATTTGTTTATAAAGTTTATCACAAACTATATCTATTGCAGAATATAGATTTTCCTCTGAATCTTCAGCTCTAAGAATTGTACCACTTTTAGTGAATATTGTTGCTTCAATCTTTTGATTTTTCTTCTTAACATCAATTTTAACGTGAATATCTGTGTCATCATTTATATATTTTTCTAGCTTCATAAATGTATTTTCTATCTTTGATTTTATAGCATCAGTTAATTCAATTTTTTTAGAAGTTATTTTTAATTCCATAAGTACAATCCTCCAATATTTAATCTTTATTTAATTAACTCCAAGTATTTACTTGGATGAAATTAGTAAATTAATTCATTTTAAAGTTATACCTTCAACCTCTTATGTAGTGGTGTTTTTATAATCTTATTTATGATTTAATTGTAGAGCTTAAATGCTAATATTAAAAGACTATTAATTTATATTTTTTTTGGTAAAATATTGAATATACGGTGTGAATTAAAAATTCAAATAAAAAAAGTATCCATATATGTGGATACTTTTTTTATTTATAATTAAAATTTTTATTAGAAAGCCCAATTTCCGTCTTTGAATACTTGAACTTCTTCTCCATCATGAGTTATACCAATTATATCTAAATCTGATGATCCAATCATAAAGTCAACATGAGTTAAACTATTATTTACACCATAATTATCTAGTTCATCATCTTTTAATTCATCTCCACCTTTTATACAAGTTCTATATGCAGAACCAAGCGCAAAGTGGCAAGATGCATTTTCATCATATAAAGTATTGTAAAATACTATATTAGTATCTGATATAGGTGATTTAAATGGAACTAATGCAACCTCTCCTAAATAATGAGAACCTTCATCTATGTCTATAAGTTTTCCTAACGTTTCTTCACCCTTCTCTGCAGTAAAGTCTACTATCTTACCATCTTTGAAAGTTAAAGCGAAATTATCTATAACATTCCCACCATAAACTAGTGGTTTAGTGCTATGAACAACTCCATTTACTTTAAATTTATGAGGCATAGAGAAAACTTCTTCAGTTGGCATATTAGCATTAAATTCTACACCAGTTGGGTCCTCAGAAGACCCACTTAACCATATATGACCTTCAGGTAAATCTAAAGTAAGATCAGTTTTAGAAGATTTATATTTTAAAGTTTTAAAGTTTTTGTCATTTAAGAAATTCATTCTTAGTTTTAAATCTGCATTGTGCTTAGCCCAAGCTTCAACAGCATCTTGCCCATCGACTCTTGAACACTTAAATATAGCATCCCATAACTTTTCTACAGCTTCTTTTGAATCTAAATCAGGGAACACTTTCTTAGCCCAAGGTTGTGTTGGAACAGAAACTATACTCCATTTACACTTGTCAGATAAAGTATAAGATCTCCATTCCTTTAAAGACATAGCAGAAGCTTTTTGGAAGTTTGCTACTCTTTGAGGATTAACATCTTTTAATAAGTCAGGATTTTGAGCATAAATAGTTAAAAATGCTCCTCCTTCTTTTGCTATATCTACGTATTGCTCAGCTGTCCATTTTGGGAACTCATTAAATGTTTCTTCAGGCGCATTTAAATATTTGATTAAAGTACATTCTTCATCTGACCACTCGATATGTACATTTTTAGCTCCACATTTATAAGCGTGTTCTGTAACTTTTCTTACAAATGGTGCACATTCTATTGGTGATCTAACTAGCAATGTTTGATTTGGTTGTATATTTACACCGACTTTAACTGCTAGTTTAGCATATTCATCTAAATTTCTTTCAAAATTCATATTATGACCTCCTATTATGTGGTAAAAAATTCTTTTAATTATATTTTAGTACATATTTGCATTAATGATACTAAAAATCTAAATAAAATATATTAAAAATCATTTTAAACTTTAATTATATTGACATATAAAATATAATTTGTTATTTTAAGAAAGGGTAAGTTTAGTTATATTTAACTTAATACTTAGAAAAACAAAACGAATATATATAAATACTAAATATTTACAATAACTAAACTTATATAAATAAAAATAAATTTGGAGGAAAGACAATGAAAAAAATTTTATTAGGTTCTTTATTATCGGCACTTATATTAACTTTAACTGGATGTAGTACTCCTAAAGAAAAAGTTGAAAATATAAATAAGGTATTTGTTTATGGAAGCTTAAGGAGTGACATGTTTAACTATGATGTTTATTTAGATGGAAAAGTTGAGGAAAATAAAAAAGCTACAATTAAAGGAGATTTATTTCACTTAGATAATAAAGGATATCCAGCTATAGTACCAGGAGATGGAGAAGTAATAGGAGAGCTAATGACATTTAAGGATTTCAAATCCATATTAAAAGACTTAGATGAATTAGAAGCTTATGTAGAAGGTGAAGAAACTGAAAATGAATATAATAGAAAGATTGTAGATGTAAAACTTGAAGATGGTAGTATAGAAAAAGCGTATTACTATGAGTACAACCCATCAGCAGATTACAATAAAGATGATAAACTAATAGAGGTTGAAAATGGTGATTGGAAATCGTATATGGACAATATAAAAGTTGAAAGAGTATTCGTATACGGGAGTCTAAGAAGTGATATGTTCAATTATAAAACTCACTTAGATGGTAAAGTTGAAGAAAGTATAAAAGGAACAATAAATGGAGATTTGTTCCATATAGAAAATAAAGGATATCCAGCAGTAGTACCAGGAGATGGAGAAGTTGCTGGAGAATTAATGACATTTAAAGATTTTGAATCTGTATTAAAAGAACTTGATGAACTAGAAGCCTATGAAAAAGGACAAGAAAGTGAAAATGAATATAATAGAAAAATTGTAAATGTAAAGATTGCAGAAGGTACGGTTATAAAAGCATATTACTATGAGTATAATCCATCAGCAGATTATAATAAAGATGATAAATTAGTGGAAGTTAAAAATGGCGACTGGAAACGATATATGGAAGAAAATAAAAAATAAATTATAAATATAAATTTAGGCATAGATTTAATCTATGTCTTTTTTATTTTTAAATAAATTACAGTATTGAAATATACAAAAACTTAAAAAGAATTTATAATATAATATATGATTTTGTAAAATATTAATGAAATTTGAAGGAATAATAAGAATTACTATAGATATATAGTAATGAGGAGGACATAATGGATATATACGATGCTATTTTTTATAGAAAAACTACAAAAAAATATTCTAATATAAATGTAAAAGAGGGTTTAATAGAAGAAATAAAATATATATGTAACAATATTGATTATTTAAATAAAAATTTGAATATTAAAGCTCATGTAGTAGAAAGAGGACATTTAATTAATTTTCTAATGGGGAGAAAATGTAGCATAAAGGCACCTCACTATATTGTTATAACATCTAACAAGGGAGATGATTACTTACAAAATATAGGGTATGCTATGGAAAGCGTAGTTTTAAAGTTAACTAGTTTGGGGATCGCTACTTGTTGGCTAGAATGTAGATTGAAAAGAGAAGACATATTAGAATTTATTGAATTAGAAGAAGCAAATGATTATGAAGAAGATGAAGAAAACGTAGATCAAAACTTAGAAGAACCAGTTTCTATAATAGCTTTTGGATATCCTGAAAGAAATGAAAGATTGTTTAAATCTATAGAGGAAGATTCAAAGATAGATAGAAAGCGTATAAAACATATAGCTAGAAAATTAGATAAAAAATGGATTAAAGTTTTAAATGCAGTAAGACTATCACCTTCTATAAAAAATTGCCAACCATGGATGTTTTATAATAAGCAAGATGAGTTATATATTTATGAAGAAAGACAGAAAAAGGTTATTGAAAATATGAGTAAGATAAGTATGGGAATAGCTCTTAGACATTTTGATATAGCATGTGATAAATATGGAATAGATGTAAGCTATGAAAAAACAAAAGCTAAGAAGAAGATGGGGAAAGATTATTTCATGACAGTTACTTTAAAATAGCAATAATAAAAAATTTACTTTGCTCATGTTGCCAACATATTGATTAAATTTATTATAAAATATAAAGAATAATTGAAAGAATAGTTGACACAAAAAGGAATAAATGTGATAATTGTATACAAAGATAAAGCTTTAAAATATCCCAGAGAGGATATGAAGCAATTAAAACTAACAATAAAACTCCTTGAAAGTAGTCCAGAGAGGCTAAAAAGGTTAAATATAAACAATTATTTAAACTTGTATTTACAACCTCTAGCTGGATTAGTTAGAGGTTTTT
>NZ_JAFFPK010000083.1 GCF_017590215.1 Clostridium sp. CCUG 7971 | reverse complement strand
TTTATGATAATATCTTTTTATTTATATTAAACTTAAATTAGTAAAATGGGCTTACTTAAATTTAGCAATACCACAAGGAGGAATTTTAAACATATTATATCCGTTATGTAAAATGATATTTTCGTCAAATATAATATTTCCTTCACAATTATATACAATTAGATGTTTATTGATAGGATCTGCATTAATATTCAAGTGCAACATTGAGCTATAAGTTCCGTTTACAAATACCATATTATTGTATATTTTATCTATATTTATTACTTCATTACTGTGGTAAGTACATACAAAAGTATCATCATTATAACCAGTCAGTACGTTATATCTACAATGAGGATTTAGTGGCATAAATTTACCATTTATGAATGCATCTCTATATTTATTCCAAAGATCACAGTAGAACTTAAGCATATTGTACTGATTTTTTGGAAGCTCATCTATTAGCATTGAAATTTGAGGTACACTAAATAATATATTTACAAATTGTAATGCAGCACTTTCTAAAGTATCTTTAATGTTCCACATTATCATATCTGAATGAACAGCAGAATCTCCAGCGAGTAGTCTGATATCACAGATTCTAATACGGTTTTCTAAATCATCTAAAGGACAGTCAACAGCTCTAAATATATTTCCGTAAGTTCTCATCATTGGACCATTGTATGTTTGTCTAAATTCAAGCATAATATCTGGTTTTAATGTTTTTAGCCTACTTATACAGTCCTTTAATAATCTATCTGAAGCATCAGCAATAGATTCATAATCACGTCTTTGATCATTTTGATTGCCACTAAATGGGGTAACAACAAATTCATCAACGAAATCTAATTTAAATCCATCTAAATCCCATTCTTTTAACGCGCTTTCGTAAATACCTATAATATATTCTCGAACTTCAGGGAATCTAGGGTCAAACACATGCCATTCTCTTTCATTTTCGGGATCTATAAGCATATCTTTAAATCTATTAAATACACTTGATTTCTTACCTACAAAAGGAACACTGTACCAGAATAATATTTTCATATCTTCGTTATGAACATTGTCAATAAATTTTCTCATATCTTTTATTTTAGATTTTGCTACATTCCAATCACCACAGTAAGCATAGCCACGATTATTATCATCTGTCTGCCAACCGTCATCTATAATTATAGATTCACAACCAAGTTTTTTAGAAAGTCTGCATTGATTTAATATTTTATCTTCATCAAGAAGTTGGTGGAAGCTATACCAAGAAGAATACATTGCTTTTTTTGCAAGATATGGGACTGATGCAGGTTTATTATTATCTAATGTTTCCCACCATTTTGCTACTTTATTAAGAGTTTCATAGTAAGGAATTTTATTTGAATCAATTCTTAATGTTAGTGAGTAGGAATCTCTTGAAATATTACAATTATCAAATAGTGTAATATGGTACTCATATTCTGCATCTTCTTCACAAACAATAGACTTAAAATCTATAGTATTTAATGTATCAGATAATGCTAGCGTAAATCTATTTTCATTGTTATATGTCATTAATGTTTCAACTGGAGCACCTGTAAATCCATTACATGTATGAAGGTTATTAAACCAATCAAGATTTAATGCTTTTAACATATGAATTTTAGGATTCCATTTATAATGTATATCAATAGCAGGTACTGATAGTGTTAGTGTAAGTTTAGGAAAAACTTTTTTATTTTCACTTTTTAGATTAATTGTTATATATTCAATACCATCATCAACTCTATATAATTTCTCAATATCAATATTTGATGTATCTCCCAATATTTTTAAATTATATTTATTCATATAAATATCCCCCTCATATTGTATTACTATAAATCTAACTTTGTAATTTATAATAAGGCAATTTGAGGGGGATTTAAATGTATTTTTTTGATTATTTTAAATGTATTTTTTTATATATTATAATTATTTAAATTTTAATTTTTAATTTATATTTTTTAGGTGATACACCTATAATTGATTTGAAAGATTTACTAAAGTAAAATGGATCAGAATATCCACAAAGCTCAGAAACTTCTTTTACAGTAAATTCAGTATTATTAAAGTATTCACATGCTTTTTCTAACCTATATCTTGTTAGATAAACAATAGGAGGTATACCTACTTCTTTTTTAAATAAACGGCTAAAGTATGTAGGGGATACTGAGAATAAATTAGCAATATCATTAATATTAATATCTTCAGAAAAATGTTTTTTTATATATTCTTTAGATGACTCAATCATATCGTTCATATAGTTACTTTTTAAAGTATTTTTATTATAGTCATCTATAAATTCGTTGAAGATAGTTTTTATATTAGACGCAAGCTCATCGTAGTTACTAGATGATGAGATACACTCATCGATTTTAATATCAATATCAGAAATATTGTACTCAGATAGAATATAAGTATTGCAAATATTTATTAATGATTTTAGGCACTTGTCAATCTCTAATTGAGTTGCATTATTTTGTTCTAAAGTCTTTACAAGATCAAGACAGATATTGATAAAATTATCTTTTTGATTATTTTGAATCATAAATTTAATGATTTTTTCCATACTATCTGTAAGAAAAACTCTATGATTATGAATGTATATTTCGCTTTTGGAACAATCTAAAATATTCGATTGTGAAAATACTATTTTCTTTTTTAATACAGTCCTAACTATCTGGCTAGTAATACCGATATTATCGATATGTTTAATAGGCCTACTTAAACCAACAGTCAAAAATATATTTTCTTCATTACATATAGAGATAATTTCATTACAGAACAATCTAATTTTATCAGAAGATTCATGATTACTTGCCCATATCCCAACTATTTCATTGCAATGTTTACCTTTAGTTAAAAACATTTTATCCTCAGAGTCAAGATAATTTTTAGACAGATTCATTAAGTCTATAGTAGTTAAAATTTTAGTAAATGGTGTATCAAAATCAATTGTAAAACTTGAGTATGGACCAGCTATAAATAGTATTACATAATAATACTTGTAATCAAAGTTAGTGTTTATTGTAGGTTTATCAGTAAGTGTTGAGTCTATTAATTTATTTATAATATGTTGTTCATAATCTTTTTGCTTCATTGAAATTTTTGACTTTAAATTATTTAATATTTTTTTTATATCATCTATTAATATTGGTTTTAAAAGGTATTCATCAACACCAATTTTAATAGCAGCTCTAGCATATTCAAAATCTTTATAACCACTAATTATCACAAAACGAGTATCAATATTTTCATTTTTAACTTTTTCTATCATTTCAATTCCGTTTATGATAGGCATATTGATGTCTGTAAATACTATATCAGGTTTTAAATTAATAATTTTTTCATATGCATCAGCTCCATTAATTGCTGTAGCTACAATATTAATATCGTTATCTATTTTAGAAATTTTGTTACATAAATCCTTTAATATGAGTTGTTGATCCTCAGCTATAATTACGTTAATCAATATTAATCATCCTTTCAATTGTAATTTTACATCCATTGTCATAGGATACTTTAAATGAAAAGTCTCCTTGGTAAAAAATTGCTAATCTTGAATAAATATTTTTAATACCGAGACCACCAATTGATAAGTTTTTATAAGAGTCTAAATATTTATTGCCCTCATATTTTTTTATAAAATCATCTAAATCCCTTAAAGCTTCCTTAGTAAAACCAATGCCATTGTCAATAATAGTAATCTTATAGCATCCGTTAATTAATTTGCAATTTATTGAAATATGCCATGGTGGAGTACAAGTACTAAATGCATGCTTAAAACAATTTTCAACAATAGGTTGAATTGTTAACTTAGGTATAATAAAATCGTATGTTTCGATGTCAATGTTAATGTCATAGTCAAAAGCATCAACATGAGAGATCTTCATTAATTCTAAATAATTTCTAGTATGATTAATTTCGTCAATTAGTTTTGTTTCCTGATGCTTTGATGTTATATATCTCATCATAAGAGACAATTCTTGGCACATCTTTTGAGTTACTTCACTGCCATAAATATCGCTAGCGGCACTGATTGAATTTAGTGTGTTGTATAAAAAATGTGGATTAATTTGAGCTTGAAGTGCAATGAAACTAGCTTCCATTTCCTTAATTTGGGATTCGTAAGCTAAGGACATTGAATCTTTAAGCTTTTCCAACATATTATTAAAAGAATCATTTATAATTTTAAATTCATCAATTCCGTTATCTTTTATAGAGAGTTTCATTTTACTACCAGAATTAATAGAGTGAATATAATCGATTAATTCATTTAGTGGTTCTAGAAGCTTTTTAAATATAAAAAAGCAAATTCCTAATATGGTACATAGTATTATCAACGTAATTATAAATGTTAAAACCAAAGAATCAAAGTTTTGTTTATTAATATAACTACTATTAGAGATTAGCATAATATTTAAATTAGTATAATCAGATTTTTTCATTAGGTAACTATAAGTCTTATTATAATCTTCATATATATCCTTATTTAAATTTTCTTTTATATTACTTAGTTCTTTATCATCTATGATTTTGAAATAGTTTTTTAGCGGATAAACTACATTAAAATCATTATCAAAAATAATTATTTCTTTATTATTTTTAAAAGATTCTTGAGTACAAATATTATCAACTACACTATAAGGTATTTGTGCTTCAATAATTGTATCTTTTAGCAATAGATTATCAGAGAAGTTTCCATAAACAGATATCACAGGTTTAAGGTTTGGTGACCAAGGGCTCATATGTGATCCGAGCATAATTCTCGAAGAATGATCACTCAAATTATTTAAATAGTTATTATTAGAAAGAGAATTTTTTATGTAATTAAAATCATTTAAATAGTATCCCGAGTAATAAAAATAATTTTTTTTAGAATTATATAAAAATACATTTGATATATTAGGGAAAAACAAAACAGTTCCTAAATTAGATTCAATTATTTTTTTTTGTTCTATAAACTCGAGTGAATTTTGTGATATGTCAGGATTATTGATAGTATACAATGAATTTTTTAATTGAGAATTATAAATTAATGATGATATAGCAGTGTCCATTTCATTATATAGTAGGTCTATTTGTGCTGAAATATTTTCAAGTATAATCCTAGAGTTATTAGTTTCATTAATCTTTAAATTTTTTGATGTATGGTACCTGTATAATAAGAAACTTAAAAAAACTATTGTAGTTATAATCAATGTAATATTTATAGCTAATTTATATTTAAATCCAGATTTTTTCATATTAAATACCCTCTGCATATTCGTTATAGGAAAATGTTTACTGGAATATTCTAACATAATAATTTGAATAATTAAATGAATGCAAGAAAATACATTAAATATTTATAGAAAAGTACATTTTTATTCAGTATTTATATTTATATAATTAAAGTAAGGAAATTATATAAGAATTAAATTGAGGGGGATTTGAGATGAACAAATTATTAAAACGAAGTATTTCTTTACTTACAACAGGATTAGTATCACTTTCAATGGTAGCTTGTGGGTCTACAAATGATAAAGAAGGTGATAGTTCAAGTTCGAGTAATGGGAAAACGATTACTTTAGGGATGAAAGCAACTCAGTTAGAAGTTACAAATATGAATTATCATAAAGAAAAGTGGGAAGCTAAAACAGGTAATAAGCTTGAGATACAAGCAGTTGATGATAATCAATTTGAACAATTAATGTTAACAAAAATGACCTCAGGTGGAATGTGGGATATGTTTATAGGAGATACAGGAACACAATCTACAAAATATAATCATGGCAAAAACTTAGTTGATCTTTCATCAGAAAAATGGGTGAGTAATTTAAGTGATATAGGTAAAGACTTTGTTACTCATACAGATGGTAAGGTATATTGTATGCCATTAGGAGGAATAAATTCATATGGGATAGTTTATAACAAGGAAGTATTTGAAAAAAATAATATAGAAATTCCTAAAACTTATAAGGAATTTGAACAAGTATGTGAAACATTAAAATCTGCAGGTATTACGCCAATGTATGTTTCAATGGGAGATGCTTGGACTGTAAATCAAATAATAAATGGAGAATGGCCAAATATATTAGCTAAGAACCCTGGATTATTAGAAAAATTAAATAATAATGAAATAAGATGGGACGAAGTTCCTGAATTTGTTAACTTATTTGAAAGAATAAAGGGTTGGGTTGATAAAGGATATATAAATAGCGATTTAAGCACAGCAAGTTATGAGATGGCACAAAAGGCTATAGGTTCAGGTCAAGCAGCTATGATGCATATGGGAGACTGGGCAGATCCAGAGTATGTAAAAACTGAACCATCAGCAAAAGGCAAAATGGGAATGTTTGCAGCACCGAGTGAAGATGGAAAAAGTTATTTAGCAGCAGCAGGTCCTGGTGGATTATATGTTTCAAAAGAATCTAAAAATTTAGATGTAGTAAAAGATTTCCTTAACTATATGTCTTCAGAAGATACTATCAAATATGATATAGATAAAAGAGCTTGTACATCAGTATGGAAAGGTATTACTAATGAAAATGTAAGCACAACATTAAAAGATTCTCAAGTTTACTTTGATGAAGGTATGAGCCAAAAGCATTATAACCAAACTTATGTTATAATGCCGCCAGCAGAATCAGAAAGTGCATTACTTTCAGTATTACTAGGACAAAAAACTCCTAAGGAAGCTGCTAAAATCTGGAGTGATGAAATAATTAAAAACGGAAAGCAGCTTGGGCTTGAAGGATTCACAAAATAAAATAATATAACAAAATAATTTCGCTAGCGGTTTCGCTAGCGAAAATTCTTAAAAGGAGAGAGTAGAGTGAACAAACTAGAAAAGAAATATTACCCAATGTACTTAATAATACCTGCACTAGTTGTGTTTACAATTTTTTATGTAGGCTCCCTAGTAGGAGGAATTGTATTCTCATTTACTAATTGGAATATATATAATTTTAGTAATCCACAATTTATAGGGTTTGAAAATTTTAGGGATTTATTTACTTCAATAAGTTTTTTACCAGCACTTAAGAATGTAACTATATTTGCAATAATAACGACTATAGTTAAAGTTGGATTAGGACTATTAATAGCATTATTATTAAACAATAAATTTAAAGGAAGAAATTTATTTAGAGCAGTATCTTTTTTACCTTGCACAATAGGAACTTTAGTTATAGGTTATGTATTTAGTTTCATATTACAACCGGATACTGGAGTGTTAAATCAATTTCTAAACTCAGTAGGTCTAGGATCAATTGCTCTTAATTGGTTAGGAGATCCTAAAATTGCACTTTATTCAGTAGCAGCTGTTGAATCGTGGATATGGATAGGATTTAATGTAGCGATACTTCTAGCAGGATTACAATCTATTCCAGAAGAAGTTTATGAAGCTGCTCGTATAGATGGAGCAAATGCTTTTCAAAGATTTAAAAAGATAACATTACCATTTTTAAGACCGACAATTAATACAACAATAACATTATGTATTATAGGTGGATTTAATGTATTTGATATAGTAATGTCTATGACTAATGGTGGCCCAAATGGAGCGACACAGGTTATAAGTAAGTTATCTTATGATGCTATGAGATCTGGAACAATGGGATATGCATCAGCTATAAATGTAATACAATTAGTATTAATTGTAATAGTAATAACACCACTTTTAAAATTATTGAAACGAGGTGAGGAAATATAATGGAAATAAGTAGAGCAAATAAAACATCTATTTCAAAAATTGCAATATACACAGCTTGTGTCGTTATGTCATTCCTTGTTTTATTACCATTATATCTGGTATTACTTAATTCTTTTAAGACAGTTCCAGAATCAGCGGTAGTAGGATTAAGTATGCCAGAAAAATTCATGTTTGAAAATTATCCTTATGTTATAAAAGAAGGTAAGTTATTGAGAGCGTTCTTTAATAGTGCACTTATAACAGGAAGTACAGTTTTTATAACAGTTATATTTGGTTCTCTTGCGGCATTTATAATAGCTAGAAGAAACGATAAAATTACAAAGTTTATAAGTAACTACTTTATACTAGGTCTTATTGCTCCAATAGCATTAATTCCAGAGGTTGCAATAATTAAGGCTTTAGGATTAAGTGGAAGTTACTTATCAGTAATACTTATACATGTTTCAATTAAGCTTCCATTGAGCATTATGCTTTATACAGGTTTTATGAAGGGAATTCCACAATCATTAGATGAAGCGGCTATGTTAGATGGATGTTCACCGATCAGAATGTTTTTCAAAATTATATTCCCTTTACTAAAGCCAGCAACATTTACTAATATAATAATAATTTTTATGGGTGTATGGAATGATTTCCAAATATCATTATATTTTATAACAGATGGTGCGAAAAATACATTGCCTATGGGAATCTATAACTTCGTAGGATATATGACTTATAAATGGAACTATGTTTGTGCATTTATAATATTAACAATACTACCAATATTAATAATTTACTTATTTGCTCAAAAATACATAATAGATGGAATGATTGCTGGATCAGTTAAATAAAAAAATTACTTTTACCATGCATCTGACGATGTAGTACTCATACTCATTCAGTTATATCGGTTGCTCAAATATATATGAAATTAAGGAGATGATTATAGTGAGATTGAAAAAATCTTTAAAAAAAGTAATATCTTCAATGTTAGCAATAGGAATGGCAACATCAATGGTAGTAGAAGTAAGCGCTGCTTCTAGAGGGAATAAAAATCCACAAATTACTGTTGATTATAATTCGAATATAGGAACTGGAAGTAAATATATATTTGGTGGTTCAGGAATCCCTTCATCTGATGAAGTTTCAGCATGGTCTTCGATGAATAGTAAAATGGGAGTTAAATTAGTTAAAATCCCAGTTGATTTATCAAGACTTTATCCAAATTCAAATGGACAAGTAGATACTAATGTTAAAGAAGAGTATCTACACGTTGCATCAGGTCAGTTTACAAGAGCTAGGGGAGCTGGCATGGATATTATGTTAGAATTTGTGAACCTGCCATCGTGGTTAGATACTGATAATAATAAGAAATATGATGATGAAGCTAAGTACACATCAATGATTAAAGAATTCTTAAATGATGCTGTTGAATACAAAGATATAATCAAGTTTGTTGAAATAGCGCCAGATGTATCATTGAACTCATCAGATTTTGTTGAAGTTTATTATACAACAGCAAAGGCTATTAGAAGTTTAGGAGTTAATTATACTATTGGTGGTCCAGGATATACTCTATCAGGAGTAAATGATACTAGCTTAGGTAAAATACAAGATTTATTAACTAAATATAGTAGTGAATCAGATAAAAGCCTTTTACAGTTTATATCTTTGAGAGCATACAATGTAGATGTTAATAATTATGAATCTGACTATTTTGGCGAGTTTAAAGAAGGTAGAAAGAAGATTCGTAGATGGTCAAATAATGCAGATATTCCTTTGTTTATAACGGGATGGACAACAGTATCAAAAAATGCCAGTACTCCAGATAATAATGTTACTGGAAATATTGGAATAAAGCAGCAAGCCAATGCCTTATTTAAAGCAATGAGAGATGGTTGGGATTTGGTACTTTTCAATAGTACAACATCATCTAAAAACTCTCCAGCAAGTTATTCATATACAATAAATGGAGATAACGTTACATTAAATCCATTTACAAAAGCTTGGGATTTACTTTCAAATAAGCTTAGTCTAGGAAGTGGAGAATTTAAGATAGTCTCAACAGATATGGTAAATAACTGGATAGTGGATGACTCTATTGCAATGATAAATAGCAAAAATGAATCTATAATTCTAGCAAGTAACTTTGCCAATGAAAAGGCGGATGTGAATATAGAGTTAAAAAGTGTACCATATGAAGATGGTAAAGTTGAATTGGAATGTTATGTTGCAAAGGAAGGCGTTTCAATAGAGAAGGCATATGCAAAAGTATCGGCAAATGTTGTAAATGGAATGATAAATGCTACAATACCTTCGATTCCAGCAGGTGGAGCAACAGGTATAATAGTAAAAGGTGGAACTAAAAAAAATTTACCAGCACAAACTATTTATGAATTTGAAAGTCAAGATAATCACTTTGGCGGAGATACAGAAATTACATGGCAAAATGGAGCTTCTTTTAATAGAGTTGTAAAGAATTTTGGTGGAGAAAATAACTTTGTTACTTTAAATAAAATATCAGCTGATGGTGCAGGAAAATATACAGCTAAACTGTATACAGGTTCTAAAAATTCATCAATAAAAGTATCTGTAAATGGAGAAAATCCAATAACCATTGATGGAAGCAGTGCTACTATATCAAATTCTGTAGATTTTGATATAGACTTAAAAGCAGGAAATGAAAATAATATAAAAGTATACACAGAATCAGGAGAATTAAGACCTGATAGATTAGTATTGGTAGCAAAAGATGTAAAATTATCAATTGGATTTCAGAACTTAAATACACTTTCATCAACAGGGGAAGGAAGTAATAAAAAATATATACTTCCATTAGCACGTAAAGATTTTAAAGTTGATGGTAGAATATTCCCAGATAATGTGTCTAGCTCTTACAATCTTGAATATAAGTCAAGTAATGAAGATGTTGTGACAGTAAATAATCAGGGATTATTAACTCCATTATCTGTAGGAGAAGCTGAGATTACAGCTAATATAGTTGGGAATACAGAAGTTAATAATACATTTAAAATAGTAGTTGAAAATGCAGTTTCAGGAATTTCTGTAACTCCAAAAACAACTACATTAAAGCAAAATCAAACAGCTAAAATATCTGCAAAAGTCTTACCAGAAAATGCAGAAAATAAAAATATAACTTGGAATATATCTAATCAAGACCTTGTTAGAATAGAAAATAGTAATAACAATGAGGCTAATGTTAAAGTTATTGGAGAAACTGGAAGTGCTATAATAACTGCAAGAACTGAAGATGGAGGATATGAAGCAACTTGTTCGATAACAGTTACTAAGCCAGAGTTAGCAGGAGTAATAAATATAGATTATTCTAGTACAATAGCAAATGGTTCACCAGGAATATTTGGAGTGACTCATTATCCAAGTATAAATAAAAAAGATAATGATATTGGAGATCACTCAAAAGTTTGGGAAATGTTAAGGGATGACATGGGAGTGAAATTTATGAGAGCAGATGCTCGTCTGCAAGAGATACTTCCAATTTGGACTAAGACTCCAAATACAAACTGGGAATCAAATTCTGATATTCAACCAGGCCAACCAAACTATGTAGAAGCTGAGTACTATTATGTAACAGGACCAGATGGAGTTGATAGACAGTTCTCTGTAGAAGGATATAGAGATGATATGGATCAATTTGCAGAGACGGGACAATATCTAAATGGTATGTCAAATCCAGATAATTGGAATACAGAAAGACTTATGAATTGGGTGAAAAAAGCGGATGAAATGGATTTTGAAGTAATGGTTATGACATTCCAAATACCAGAATGGTTAGCATCTGGTTATCCATTACCAGGAGCTCCTCACACTGAAAAGGCATGCAACAGTGCACCAAAAGATTGGGATATATTTAGAGATATAATTAAAAAAGTATATAAAATGGTTAAGCCATATGCAGATTATTATGAATTCTTAAATGAGCCACATTGGTATGTACCAAAGGGTGGAGAACAAAGAAGACCAGATGGAACACTATATCCAAATACAAATAAAGTAAATTTAATAGCATCAGATACTATGTATCAAGCAATTGATGCGATATATGAGTTAGAAGGAAAAAATCCATCTATGAAGTTAGGTGGGGGTGCTGATGATAGTTGGGGTGGTGACTATGGAGTTTTAGGAACTTTATTCTCAAATGAATACAGCAAAGAATGGCAAGATAGAATTAAATTTGTATCAATTCACAAATATGGAGAAAGGCCAGCAAATCAAAGTACTTCTAATGATGGAGCTAATAGTAGAAATTTCAAATATTGGTTAAGACAAAAAACAGGTAAAGATCTACCAATATTTTTAAATGAATATAATGCAAGTACGGGGCAACCACATGAATATCATACTGGAGCCAAGAGTATGTCATATCATGGTAGGCTAATGATAGATATGATGCTTGATGGATATGAGGGTGGAGGATACTATACATGTTATCCAAGTGATGTACCAATGGATGATTATGAAGCAAGTTCAGGTTGGATAGAAAGAGGAAAGGGCGTATATGCTTGGAATAATGGAAATCCAACACTAGCAACATTTACAAAAACTTGGAACTTACTATCTAAAAAATTAGAATTAGGTGATGGAGATTTTAAAGTAAAATCAACTGATGTTTTAAATAGTAAGATAAGTGATGGTATAGGAGCAATTAATGCTAATGGAAAGCCAGTAGTATTTTTAACAAATTATTCATCTAATGA
The DNA here is from genome assembly GCF_017590215.1 of Clostridium sp. CCUG 7971. Lineage (GTDB taxonomy): Bacteria > Bacillota > Clostridia > Peptostreptococcales > Peptostreptococcaceae > Faecalimicrobium. The sequence goes on along the minus strand of NZ_JAFFPK010000083.1, from coordinate 47,579 downwards.
ATATGGTGATATTGTTGTAAATATGAATAATGTACCTTATTCAAAAGGAGAAAAAGTAACTGTAAAAGTATATTCTATGACAACTGATTCAACGATAGATATAGAACCAGTGGTAGTAGAAGAAACTGTAACTGAAGACGGTTCAATAGTAGTTAAAGTAGATTCCATAGGTTCAAATGGAGTTGTAGGAGTTATATTAGAGGCAAATACAATAGATATAGATGATAAAACAATAGAATTTGAATCATATATAAATAAATTTAGTGGATTAGCTAAAATTGAAAATAATGAGTCAGCTTCAAATGGAAGAATAGTAACTAAAATTTCAGGAGGAAATGCCAATTCAGTAGATGTTCCAATTGATACAAAAGCAAGCTTAGAATATACAACTTCATTACAATATAATAGCTCTAAAGAGGTAGAGTTAAGTTATATGATTAATGGAGGTAAAGTAAATAAAGTAATTCTTCCAGAAACGTCAGGATTTGGAAAAGTTGAAATTAAATTACCACTTTTAGCTGGTAACAACACAATAAGATTTTATAACGAATCAGATATAAATATTATATTAGATAAAATGGAAATTCAATAATGTAAATTAACAATAATAAAGTTAAATCCTTGACCGTAGATATCAAAATAAACTATGGTTAAGGATTTAATTTTAAATAAATTAAAAATCCATTGAAGTTTAATTAACTATATAGAGGAGAATAAAGTATGAATAATATTATAAATAAGTTTTTGCACGGTGCAGATTATAATCCAGAACAATGGCTAGATTATCCTGAAATATTTAAGCAAGATATAGATTTAATGAAAAAAGCTAAGTGTAATGTTATGTCAATTGGTATTTTTTCATGGGCCAAACTTGAACACAAAGAAGGGTTTTTTGATTTTGAGTGGTTAGATAATGTTATAAATACACTTTATGAAAATGGAATAAATACTATATTAGCAACACCTAGTGGAGCAAGGCCAGCATGGTTGTCACAAAAGTATCCAGAAGTTTTAAGAGTGGAAGCTAATAGAGTTCGAAATCTACATGGATTTAGGCATAATCATTGTTATACATCTCCAATTTATAGGGAAAAAATAAAAATATTAAATGAGAAATTAGCAAAACGATATGCAAATAATCCAGCAGTCATTATGTGGCATATATCAAATGAATTTGGAGGAGAATGTCACTGTGATCTTTGCCAAGAAGAGTTTAGAAATTTTCTTAAGAAAAAATATAAAACTTTAGATAAGTTAAATATAGATTGGTGGACTACTTTTTGGAGTCATACATATACATCATGGTCGCAAATTGAAAGTCCATCTCCAATTGGGGAAAACCAGATACATGCTCTAAATTTAGACTGGAAGAGATTTGTAACAGAAAGAACAATAGATTTTATGAGTCATGAGATTGATGTAGTTAAAGCTTATAATTCGAGTATACCTGCTACAACTAATTTTATGTTGTATTTTGAAGGATTAAACTATTTTAAGTTTAAAGATAAAATAGATATTGTTTCTATTGATTGTTATCCAGAATGGCATAGTGAAGATAATATTGAAGTTGGATATAAAACTGCAGCATATTACGATATTATGAGAAGCATAAAAAATAAGCCATTTATGCTTATGGAAAGCACACCGAGTATGACGAATTGGCAACGTGTTAGCAAGCTTAAAAAGCCTGGTATGCATAAGCTTTCATCTCTTCAAGCGGTAGCTCATGGATCTGATACTGTTCAATATTTTCAATGGAGAAAAAGTAGAGGTTCAAGTGAGAAACTTCATGGTTCAGTAGTAGATCATTATGGAAAAGAAGATACTAGAGTTTTTAAGGATGTATCTGAAGTAGGTAGTATATTAGAAAAAATAGGATTGATTTGTAATAGTACTACAAAATCTAAAGTGGCTATTGTATATGATTGGGAAAACTTATGGGCTTTAAATGATTCTCAAGGTCCTAGAAATATTGGACTAGATTACAATGAAATAGTTACAGAGCATTATAAGGTATTTTGGGATTTAGGGATAAATATTGATTTTGTAGATATGGAGTGTGATATAGATAAATACGAATTGGTAATAGCACCAATATTATATATGATGAGATCTGATTATCAGGCAAAAATAAGAAACTTTGTAGAGAAAGGTGGTAGTTTTGTATTAACTTATTTCTCAGCTATAGTTAATGATACAGATTTATGTTACTTAGGAGGATTTCCTGGAGATTTAACAGACGTATTTGGAATAAGAAGTGAAGAGGTAGATGCACTTTATGATGATGAAGTAAATACTATAAAAAGATATAAAGATGGAAAAACATATAAATGTACACATATATGTGACCTAATCCATGCAAATGAAGCAAAGGTGTTAGCAGAATATAGTAGTGATTTTTATAAAGGAAGGCCGGCACTTACTGAAAATAAATATGGAAAAGGTAATGCATATTATATTGCTTCTAGGAATGAAGATGAATTTAATAGAGATTTTTTAACTAACTTAGTAGATAAAATAGGGATTGAACGAAATTTAGATACTGCAATTCAAGAGGGGGTTACTATTTCTAAAAGAGAAGATGATAATAATGAGTATTTATTTATACAGAATTACTCGGATAAGGATAAAGAAGTATTATTAAACAAATCTAAATACTTAAATATAATTACAGGACGATACATTGGAAAAAATATTATAGTCCCAAGCTATGGAATAGAGATTATAACAAGGAAAAAGTAGTAAAAATATAAGATATATATAAAGCTATTGAAATTTAATCAATAGCTTTTTATATTATGATGACATTAAATTGAAATGTATGATTAAGAATAAAATATTATTGATAAACGATAAAAAAATATTGACTTATATAAAAAAAGATATTATAATTAATTCAAATATAAACATTGTTTATGAAATAAATAAAACTTAAAATATAAATTTTATTAATGGAGGAAATGAAATGAAAAAATACATTTTAGCTTTAATACCTTTTATAATAGGGATAGGATGCTTTATGGCTTTTAGTATAATAGGAAGTGAGGTTGCTCCTGATGGGACTCTTGTTGAACCGTTCTTCTTAGTTCCAATTGGATACTTATTTCTTGCTACTGGAATAGTTGGACTAATAGTTACTGGGATAAGATCTTACTTTAGTTATAAGGCATCTGATAGGTAATTAAAATAAAGTTTTTTATTATAAAATTAGATATAAAAATACAAAGCTTACCATATATTTGAAAAAAGATTTACAGGAACTAATGGTAGAAAGTATGGTAAATCAACTGGTATGGAGTTATATATATGTAAAAAACTTGTAACTAAATTAGGTTTAGGCATAACATTAAGTTCTAGAGAAAATATAGGAAGAAAAGTTAATATAGTTTTTCCACTTGGAAAAATAACCCTATTAGAGTCATAATTATTTATGGCTCTTTTTTATTTTAAGATACAAATTATATAAGTATATAATATTTAAATGAAATGATAACGTATTCTAGCTATTATAAATTTAAAATCTATGCATTTATATGGAAAAATATGGTAAAAATGTTAAAATCGTGTTAAATTTTGTTATAATTTAAAATAGAAACTTTATAAGTTTGGGGATTTAATATAAATAATATACTTACGTATATTTATTAAAAGGGAATAATTGTTTGTTAGGAGGGGATATTTTTATGGTCCTTAATATAGCTATTTGTGATGATGAGCCTATACATAGGCAGATTATATCAGATTATTTAGATAGAGCATTTCCTAATAGATGCTATAAGTTAGTGAAATTTGCTAGTGGGGAAGAGTTATTAGAAAATTATCCTGAAAAACTTGATATATTATTACTAGATATTCAAATGACGGGGCTTAATGGGATTGAAACGGCAAAGAAAATAAGAATGTTTGATACAAATGTAGTCATAATATTTACTACTGCTATTATAGATTTCATGCAACAAGGATATGAAGTAAGAGCATTTAGGTATTTGTTAAAACCTATAGATTATAGTGATTTTTCAAAACATTTATTAGAATGTGAAAAAGATATTATAAATAATAATAAAAATTATTTAACTATTAAGGATGATACTGAAGGGAATATTATTATAATACCGATAGAGTCTATATTATATATGGAGACAGACTCTAGATGTGTATTGATACATACAGATACTCAATCATACCGGACAAAGGTAAAGATTAATAAATTTGAAAATGATCTAAAAGATAAAAAGTTTTATAGGTGCCATAGATCGTATTTAATAAATTTAAATAAGGTAAGATGTATAGGTAGAGATTCGGTTTTAATTAAAAATAATGAAATATTGGTTAGTAGATATAAAATAAAAGACTTAAGAATAAAAATAACTAATATATTAGGGGATTTATTATGATAGACATACATGATTATTTTACATGTATCATAAGTTTTATGAATATATTTACATATTTAATTTTATTTAAATATATCTTAGACTATTTCAGTCAAAAAAAGTTTGACAATAAGGTTATTTATGCAGTAATGATTGCAATTTCTATAGTTATATTTATATTTGAGTTTGAGAGTCCTCTATTATTTGTATTAATATGTTTTATTTTTTATAAAATTAATTATAATGAAAGTATTTTAAAGTGTATTTTAGTTAGCTGTATATATTGGTTTTGTGTATATATACCTATTGAATATATTAGTTTGGATTTAGCTTTTATTATAAATTTTAATGATTTAACTAAAGACTACTATATAAATCCTAATAAAGTTGAGTTAGAAAGTATGATAATTCAATTTGTATTTATGTTATCGTCATTATATACATTCATATATGCACAAAACTTTTATAAATTTAAAAAAATATCAGATATATTTATATGTATCCCAGTCATAATAAATATTTTGACTTTAATAGTAGCTTTTAGACTAATTGCAATAGATAGAATATTTTTTAAAGTTGATATTTTAATTTTAGTATGTATGCCTGTTCTAATATTAATTTCTAATATATATTTCCTTAATATGATGAAAAAAATTATAAAAGGTTACAAAGTAGAACATGAAAATAAAACTCTTAAAGAAAATATATTTAAAGAGTATAATTATTATTTAAATATCAACAAAGAAAAGGATAAAGTTAAAAGTTTATATCATGATACTAAAAACCATATGATATGTATAAGGCATTTATGTAAAACTAATGATACAGAAAAGATAATAGAATATATAGATAGTATGGAAACTAATATAATAAAATATAATAAATATAAAGAGGAGTTTAATACAGGAAATATGATATTAGATTCAATACTGATAAATAAAAAATCAATATGTGTTGAAAAACAAATTGATTTTGATATTAATATAGATTTTTCAAAAAATGATTTTATGGATATGATGGATGTATGTACTATATTTTCTAATTTAATAGACAATGCCATAGAGGCTTGTGATAAGATAAATAAATCTAATATAATCAAAAAAATAAAGCTAGAAAGTAAATATATAGACCAGCTTTGTATTATTTTAATTGAAAATACTAAAATAAATGAGATTAAAATAAGAAAAAATTTATTTATAACTAGTAAAAAGGATTCATATATCCATGGAATAGGTTTAAATAATATAAAAAGCTCCGTTGAAAAGTATTTAGGAGAAATGGTTATTAATCATTCTGAAAATAAATTTATTGTTAAGATTATGATACCTTGCAAAGGATGAAAATAAAATAAAGGTTAAAAATATTGATAAAAAACTGACAATTAATTCTTGTCAGTTTTTTATCAATAAATAATAATATAGGTTAACTTAAATATTATTACATAGAACTTTATTGCTTAATGAAAAGAATGCTTGCATTGATGGAGACAGCCATTTATTTTTTTTATAAATTAACTGAGTATACATAGGAATACTACAATTTGGTACAGAAAGTATATGAATATCATTTTTATATACAGACTCTACAAGAGTTACCTTAGGTAAGAATGATATACCAAGATTTTCTTTTACATATTTTATTATAATATCTGTATTTTCGATTTCTAAAGAGGAAGTAACCGAAAGATTTATTTTATTAAGAATTTGTTCAAAGGATTCACGATAGTTACATTCCTTTTCTGTTAAAATAAAGTTTTCATTAATTAATTTTTGTAAAGGGATTTCATCATATTTTGCAAGAGGATGCTTATTAGAGCAAAAGAAAGAAATGGCTTCTTCTTTTTCAAAAACTGTAACCCAATTAGGATTATTAATTTTATTATCTAAAGCTACAATAAAGTCAACTTGGCTTTTATTTAACATCTCCATAATTTCGGATGTAGTACCTATCTTTATTACAAGTTCAACTTTAGGATAGGTTATTAGAAATTCTTTAAAAATATCTTTAAATATAGATGTACAAAGTGATTCTACAATACCAATTTTGAGAACACCAGAAGGTTCTTTATTACCAGACATAGCCTCTAGAGCTTCTGAAGTACATTTTGTAATAGCATAAGCATAGTCTAGAAACTCAATACCTTTATTAGTGAGAGATATCCTTTTTCCAATTCTTTCAAAAAGTAAAAATCCAAGTTCATTTTCTAGTTGTTTAATTTGCATAGTAACAGTTGATTGAGCGTATTTTAATTGATCAGCAGCCTTTGAAAAATTCTGAAATTCAGCCACTTTAATAAAGGTTTCAAGATGTCTAAGTTCCATAAGATCTCCTTATCATAATTTATAATAAAACATATCATATAATTCAATTTTACTGATATGCGATTTTATACTACAATAATTTTAGGATACCGTAGTTTGAAATTTATTTCAAGGAGGATAAGATAAGTATGAAAGATTTAGAGAAAATATGTAAAATAGCTGTTGTACAAGCATCACCAGTTTTATTTAACAAAGAAAAAACGATAGAGAAGGCAGTAATGCTTATTAAAAAGGCATCTGAAAACGATTCCAATATGATTGTTTTTCCAGAGGCTTTTATACCTGCATATCCGAGAGGATTTTCTTATGGGTATATTGTAGGAAGTAGAACTATGGAAGGTAGAGAAGATTGGAAAAGATATTATGATAATTCAGTTATTGTTCCAAGCTGTGACACTGATATTATTGGAGAAGCTGCTCGTGAAGCAAATGCATATGTATCTATGGGGATAACAGAAAGGGATCCGATAAATTGTACTTTATACTGTACTCAACTTTTCTTTGGGCCAGATGGAAGTTTATTAGGAAAACATAGAAAGTTAAAACCAACGGGTACAGAAAGATGTATATGGGGTGAAGGCGATGGAAGCGGCCTTACTACAATTGATACTGAATTTGGAACAGTAGGTTCATTAATTTGTTGGGAAAATTATATGCCATTAGCAAGAGTTGCTATGTATCAAAAAGGTGTATCAATTTATTTAGCTCCAACTGCGGATTCAAGAGAAGAGTGGCAGGCTACTATGAAGCATATTGCTTTAGAAGGTAGATGCTTTGTAATTGGATGTAATCAATATGTAACAAAAAGTATGTATCCAACTGATTTTAAATGTCAAGATGAGATTGAAAAATGCCCAGAAGATATGTGTCCAGGAGGTAGTTGTATTATTGATCCTTTCGGTAAATATATTGCAGGACCTGTATGGAATAAGGAAGAAATATTGTATGCTGAATTAGATATGGATCAAGTTGTACTAAGTAGAATGGATTTTGATCCAACTGGTCATTATTCTAGACCAGATGTATTTAAGCTAAGTATTAATGAAGATTAGAGAAAATCGTTTTTATAATAATTTAATATCGTTATAAAAATAAAATAAATAATATATAAACAATTTGAAAAATTAACATAAACAGACTATTATTTATAAATCATGCAAAACCTATATTAAGATACGATGATATAAAGGTATCTTAATATAGGACTTTTTTATTTTTGCCTAAATTTTTATTATAATTAATACACTAAATTCAAGGTCAGAATAAGTAATATTAAGTGTACCATTATACCTTCTTACTATGTCACCTATATTTTCAAGCCCAAAACCATGCATTTTATTATCTGATTTAGTTGAGATATACTTTTCATTATTAAGCTTAATATCACCGTTGTAATTATTAGTAATAGAGTAGCTAAAATATCCTTTATCACAGCGTGCTTTTAAAGAAATTTTTCTGCTTGATATATCACCTATTTTTTGTGAAGCTTCAATAGAGTTATCAAGTGTATTTGCAAAAATAGAACACAAATCAATATCTTCTATTGGAAGAATATTATTTATATCAATATTAAAAAAACAATCAATCTTATTTTCAATTGCTAAATTATACTTTGAATTTATTACTGCATTTACTATACTATTTTTACAAAACACCCTATTACTTAACCTAAACTTATTTGAAAGCCCATTAAAATAATCCTTAGCACCATCTAAATTATCATATTCTAAAAACGAATATATTACAGATAAATGATTATTCATATCATGATGAAGTTTTCGTATTCCAAGTTGGTTTTCTTCAAGTTCTTTATAGTAGCTATATTCAAGTTTAAAATTTTGAATTTCAAGTTTATTTTTAACGCTTTTAACAATGTACTCAATAAGAAAAATCATACTAAGACTTGTTGCTATACATGCAATTGCAATTGGGTATGCTTGAAGTACATTTGAATTAGGAGTATTTATAATTGTTACTATAATCGAAATGAAAGGGGCTATGCATATAATATCAATCATAATCCATGTTTTTATATCAATGTATCTGCTTATATTATTAAGCTTATCTTTTGAAAAATTATAAATTAAACACCATGTAAGAGCAATAATACCCATTTCAAGGATAGCAGTAAAGTAATCTAGCCACAATGTTTCTCCTAAAATAAAGTATATTTTTCCACTAATATCTTTTGCAAGTAAGTTTAATGATACTACAATAGGATAAAAAATCATTACAACAGAAATATTTTTAATATAGCTACCCTTATAAAAAATAACCATCATTAAAATAAAACCAATCATAGTATAACCTACATTTACAATGTCAGAAGCGTAAATAATTACATTTGGAATAAAATAAGCTCCAACTATAGAAATTAATTTAGCTATTTTGCTATCTTTAACATTACAAAAGCTATTAATTACTTTATAAAAGTAAAAGCTTGTAATAAAATAAAAAATTAAAAAAATAAGATTTTCAATTATATTGTGGTACATAATTACACCTACCTTAACATAGTTTTTGCAAACTCAACCATAAATGAATTATACTTACTGCGACTTATAGGTAAGCTTTCACCATTTATAGTTAAACTATTAGATTCTACAGAAGAAACAAAGTTAATGTTTACAAGATAACGTTGATGTATTCTTACAAAGAAAGAAGGTAGACTATTTTCAAGATCATCTAACTTATCATAAAAATCTATATTCTCAGTTAAAGTAACTGCGTTTACTTTACGCTTATCGCTTGTAAAATAAATAGTATTTTTTAAGTTTATTTTTTTAGTTCCTGATTTTAATTCAACAATATAAAATTTATCTTTAATATATTCTAATTCCTCAAGAGCAGAGTCTAAAACTTGTCCTATTTTTTCAGACTTGTAAGGCTTTAATATATAATTAAAAGCTTTAACTTCATATCCTTGGAAAACAAAATCTGGATATGCAGTAACGAATATAATGACAGACTTTTTATTGTGTATTCTTATATTTTTGGCTGTTTCAATACCATCTAAATTTTTCATTTCTATATCTGAAAATATAATATCGTAGTTTTCATTATTTATAGAATCAATAAGATCTTCCCCAGATTCAAACTCATAAATTTTATAATCTAACCCCTTTAAGTCCATATGTATAGATAATATATTTTTTAATAAATTAAGCTGAGACTTTTCGTCATCACATATTGCAATTTTTAGCATTAACTCTACCCCTTATATTTTAAATTATATCATTTGAAATAGTAGCTTTCTATTATAGATGAATTCATTTACCGAAAATTACAATATAAGTACCAAAGATTACATTTAGGCTAATATTTAATTTCTAGAAATTACCTTACAATTAATATATAAAGAAACTCAGTAAGAATTATTTTAAGTTATGACTTATTTGAAATACATAATAAAAATTATAAATATTAGGAGGTAAATTTATGCTTAAAGTAAAGAATTTATATAAGAGTTATAAAACAGGAAATGTAACTTATGATGTATTAAAAAATATATCTTTTGAGGTGAAAAAAGGAGAATTTGTAGCAGTTATGGGACCATCAGGAAGTGGTAAGACAACTCTTTTAAATAGTATTTCTTGCTTTATACCATTTGAAGAAGGCGAAATATTACTGGGAGGAGAAAATATATCTGGACTAAATGAAGAAAAACTTGCAGATATTAGAAATCAAAAACTTGGATTTGTTTTTCAAGATTTTATGTTATTAGATGGATTAAGTGTAATAGAAAATATATGCTTACCACAAATTATATCAAATAAAGAAGTTGTTAAAATGGAAGTACTTGCAAATAAGCTTTGCAATACTTTTGGAATTTCACATATTAGAGATAAGTACCCAGCAGAAATTTCAGGAGGAGAAAAGCAACGTAGCGCTGTTGCAAGAGCACTTATTAATAATCCATATGTTATTTTAGCTGATGAACCAACAGGAAATTTAGATAGTAAATCAGCCAGAGCAGTTATAGATTCATTTGTTCAAGCTAAATGTAAACTTGAAGCAACTGTATTTATGGTAACTCATGATAGTTTTGCAGCATCATTTTGTGATAGGGTTATAGTTCTTAAAGATGGGAAAGTATACACTGAGCTTACAAGAAGCGGAAATCGTATAGAGTTTATGGATAAACTTCTTGATACATTAAAAAAACTAGGAGGTGATGATAGTGACAATGAACAAGATTATATCAAAGCTTAGAAAAAACAGTATAAAAAATTACTATATACTTGTATTTTGTATAACTTTATCTGTGTTACTTGTTACTTCATATGCTTTAATGTTTTTTAGCCCAACTGTATTAAACATTTTACCAGCAGGTGGAGACAGTAGAAAACAAGGTTTTATGATATTTTCCATAGCAATTGCTGGATGTGCAGTATTTACAACTTATGCATCTTCTTTATTTTTTAAATATAAAAGCCGTGAGTTTGGAATTTTAATGGCATTAGGAGAAAAAAAATCAAAGCTTCAGAAATTACTTCTAAAAGAACTTATATTTATTATTCCTTTATGTTTGGCTTTAGGAGTAATTCTTAGCATTCCAACATCATATGGAATATGGAAACTTTTCCAAATATTTATTGTAGACACTAAAGAAATGGCATATCAGTTTGGAGCTACAGGTCTTGTATTTGGAATTGGATTTTGTATTTTTGTAACACTTTGTATTTTTATAAATGGAACAAAGTTTATAAAAAGAAGTAATATTATGGATGTTATATATGAACAACGTAAATCTGAAGTTGTTAAAGATATTAAACCTTGGTGTGGTATAGTTGGTTGGATTCTAGTTATTAGTGGTATATTTTTAGGATATTTAGTTCCAAGTATAGTAGTTAGGGTGTTTGGATATCTTATGCCGTCTATATGGAATGTAGTATACATATTATCACTTGTAGGTATTTATATGATAATGCTTCATGCAGTAACTTATAGTAAAAAAGGAAAGAATCCAAAAAAATATTATAAAAATATTATATCAACAAATATGATGAGATTTTCAGGAAGACAAACTGTTAAAAATATGTGTGTTATCACATTTTTAATTGCAGGAGGATTGTTTGCATCATTTTACGTACCAACAATGATTTCTAACTTAATTGTAGACATTAAAAATAACCCAATAGATTATTCTTTTTATTATAAAGGAAGTGAAAATCAAATAAGTAAAGATGAGATATACTCACTTGCTAATGATAATAATGTTTCAATAACTGATTATTATGAAACAGATGTAATATCACTTGTTACAAATGGTTACTATAGAGAGTATGATGAAAATAATATGCTTACAAACGATTATGTTGAAAAAAGGCAGCACAATGAGTTTTTTAAAGAAAGTGAATTTAATAGAATTTCAGGACAAAATGTTGATATAAAACAAGGAGAATACAAAAGAATTATACTTGATGGAGATTCAGAAAGTATTTGGAATAAATGGGATGACCTAGACCTAATAACTCACCCAGTTACAGGAAAATCAGAAAAAGTAAAATTTGCAGGAACTACATCATTTAGACCTTTTGTAGCTGAATATTATAAAGAAAAATATATAATATCAGATGAAGATTATGAAAGACTTTCGAAAGATTTGCCAGACCAAAAATATGATAAATATGTATTATTTAATGTAAAAAATCCGGAGGAAACATATTTATTTGCAAAAGAATTAAAAAATGAAATTCTAAAAAGAAGTTCAGATGATGTTGCTTTTGATACAATTTATGATGAATACAAAGAGAAAGTAGCAAAAGAAAAAGGTGATGAATACTACTATGGAACTAAGATAGATCTTTCGCCTGATAATACTCAACTTTTTAATGATTGGGCGTATTATCCTAGCTTTAAACCTTTAGAGAGTCAGGATATACTGAAAAATATGGCAGTATTTCTTATGTTATTTACTTATATATCTATAATTTGTTTTGCGGCTGTGGCAATAATAACTTATACTAGAGCAGTAACTATTGGTCTTGATAATAAGCAATTATTTTCAGATATTAAAAAGCTTGGGGCAAGTAATAAATATATTGAAAATAATATAAAGAAACAGCTTGCTAAGGTGTTTATATATCCTACAGTAATAGGAAGTGCTTTTATATACATGATGTTCTTTATGATATTTTATGGAAATGGTGGAGATGGATCTATAACATATGGAGAGATGTTAGGTCTTTTAGTTGGACTATTTATTATATTAGTAACAATATTATTTATGTTTATAACTTATAAGTTTTCACTTTCAAAAGTTAAACGTATAGCAGATATTTAATATTATATATTTTAATACCTCAGATAATATTCTGGGGTATTTTTATTTGCTAATAAAATGTAAATGGTTTAGTAACCAATTTTATAATAGAAAGTATTATATACTATGAAGCTATATGAGTGGAATTACTTCATTAAAAAAGTAAAGGAGAATTTTTATGAAAAACTATAGGAATCTAATGTACAATAGAGCATTAAATTATAGTAAATTTAATACGAATATGATCGAATTCGTAAATGATAATAATATCAAAAGTCCAACGGATTACTTAATAATTACATCTACTAAAAATAAGCTTACTTATATATATGAAAAACAAAATAACACATGGAAATTACTATATAAATGGAGTTGTACAGTTGGGAAGCCCTCAACACCTAGTCCAAAGGGTGTTTTTTCTGTAGGAGTTAAATATCCAGCTATAGGGGATGAAAATACTTCAGTAAAATATGCTACTAATATAACAGATGATTACTATTACCATTCAATACTATATGATGGAAAGGGTATATATATAAAAGATGGTAGGTTAGGAGTGGCAATAAGTCATGGATGTATAAGATTAGCTACAGAGAATGCTAAGTGGATATATGATAATGTACCTGAGGATAGTACAATAGTTATTAATTAAATTACAATTTAGATAAATTATTTTTAAGATGGTCTACAGAAGAATAATAGAACTTATGAAAAATTAACGGAGATCGGCATATACATATATAAGAACATTACAACTAAGATAGATTTAAGAATAAACTTAAGTTCTATAAGTTATATTTGTTCCAAGGTAATAATGGAGCTGCAATTAAGAATGTAGTATAAGACTAGATACTTTTTTGTTCAACAAAACATTTTATTTCAAAACTGAAAGGCTAATGAAAACTGAATCAATATGAGTAAATTACAAATTAGGTTAAAATTATTTTATAAAACAAGGTAACTCTAGTAATGTTCTTAGATTTATCAATAAAGAATGTAAAAAGAAGCTTTTGAGATTAGGCTATATACTTTTTAACATTGATATTTGTAGTAGCGATATTTTATGCATTCAATTCTGTAGAATCTCAGAAATTTGATGATTATAAATGGAATACTTGGTATAAATATATTTTTCTATGAATCTATTGTATGAGGGGTTATAGGGAGTTTATTATTTTTATTCAGATTTGAAAAAGACACCTGTAAATATAGGTGTCTTTTTACTTAAGGTTTAGAATTTACCTTCTTTTAATGTATTAGTTAAATCATCAAGCATTAAGTTAGCAGCTTTTATACCACCAGCTGTATTCCATATAGTATCATTTACTTTGATTGCTTTGTTATTTTTAACTACATCTAAAGATTTAAATAATGGATCATTTATCCATTCTGTTTCTCTAGCAAGTCCTTTACCATCACCTAATTCATAAGTGAAGTAGAACATTACATCTCCCTCAGCTTCTTTTAATCTTTCTTTACCGATTTCGTTAACAAACTCTGTTCCTTGTTGAGCTTTTGGTCTCTTAAATCCTATTTCTTTAAGGATAGTTCCTGCGAAAGTATCTCCAAGATATATTCTAGTTTTTCCGTCCATAAATCTAACTAGTGATACTTCACTATCTAATTTATCCTTGTAATTATTTTGTATGTAAGCTACTTTATCTTCATATTCTTTTATAGCTTTTTCACCTTCAGCTTCTTTATTTAAAACTTTAGCATAGAATTTGAAATTATCTTTCCATGCACCTCTTATAGTATCTGAGTAAACAGTTGGAGCTATTGATTTTAATTGATCATATATTTTTTCATGTCTCATTTTATTACCGATTATTAAATCTGGTTTTAAAGCAGCAACAGCCTCTATATTTATAGATTTTTCTTTTCCAAGAGGTTTAACACCTTCTAATTCTTTTTTAGTATGGTCATACCATTCACCAGTAACACCAGTTACAGCTCCTACTGGTTTAACTCCAAGAGAAAGAAGAGCTTCAGTACCTTCGTTAGTTAATATAACAACTCTCTTAGGATCTGTAGGAACTTCTGTTGTTCCCATAGCATCTTGTATAGATACAGTCTTTCCTTTTGATGTATCTTCAGCTTTATCTGAAGATGGGCTTGAGCATCCAGCAAGTAAGCCCATAGTTATTACGCTTAATGAAATTATAGATAGCAATTTTTTTTGCATATGTAATAATCCTCCTATTACTTTATATTTTTTGTCGAATACTGTAGATATATCGATGCAGTTATGATATCATAATTGAAAAAGAATATCAATAAAAAATGATAATTTTTATCAATAAAATAAAATGGAGGAAAATGTATGAAAAATTTTCAAAAAGTAATAAAGGTAAAGCTGTATTACTTATGATGTTAACAGCACTAATTTTTATATTATGTTATCTAAGCATTACTAAAGGTTTTATACATACATCTTACGATATGGTTATAGATGCATATAAAAACTTCAATAATTCTCAAGAGCATATAATTATAAAAACATCTAGAGTTCCAAGAACTTTAAATGCTCTTTTAGTTGGAGGTGCCCTTGGAGTAGCAGGGCTTTTAACTCAAGGACTAACAAGAAATAAATTAGCCTCTCCAAGTATATTGGGGATAAATTCTGGAGCAGTATTTGCTTTAGTTATAGCTATGACTTATATACCACAAATATCTACGATGGGTCTTGCATGGGTAGCTTTCTTTGGAGCATTATTTGCTTCAGCATTAGTTTTTATATTATCAGGAGGTCTTTTTAAGGATGTAAGGCCTATGGATTTAACGCTAGGAGGAACTGCTTTAGCTGCATTATTATTTTCTTTGACACAAGGTATTTTATATAAAAATGACGTTGCCCTAGAACAAGTTGTATACTGGATGACAGGTTCTGTTGAAGGTAAAAAAATAGAGCTTATTCTTCAGTTTACACCAATAATATTAATAGCAATAGCATCAACATTATTAATTGGAAAAAAGCTTAATGTATTTTCATTAGGAGAAGAAATGGCTAGGTCTTTAGGGATGAAAACACTACATTTAAAAATAGTTATAATAGGCATGGTTGCAGTTTTATCAGGCGTATCAGTAGCACTTGCAGGTCCTGTAGCTTTTATTGGGCTTGTAACTCCACACATAGTACACAAATTTATTGGGACGGATTATAGATGGCTTATACCTTTTTCTGTACTAACTGGTTCAGCTATATTATTACTTGCAGATATAATGTCAAGATTTATAATTTATCCAAAAGAAGTTCCCGTTGGAGCATTAACTGCACTTATAGGTGGTCCATTCTTTATATATATTGCAAAAAGGAGGAATAATTAATGATTAATGTTAGCAAAAAAACTATTAAGCTAAGTTGTATTTTACTATTTATTACGGCTTTACTTATTACATTTTCTTTAGGGTTTGGAGAAGTAATGGTAAGTCCACTAGACGTATTAAAAAGCATAGTAGGAATAGACTCAGGATTCTCCTCTGTTTTAGTAATGAATATAAGATTACCAAGAGTTCTTGTTGCATTTTTTGTTGGAGCATCTTTAGCATTAGCTGGAGCTATACTTCAAGGAGTAGTTAAAAATCCTTTAGCATCACCTGATATATTAGGAATAGTAAATGGTGGGTCTGTTGGTGCATTAGTATTTTTAACTATTTTTACAGATCCTAAAAATAACTCATTAACAACATCAATACTGTATATGCCAATATTTACTTTTGCATTTTCATTTTTAGCGTTAATATTTATTTTTTTCATGTATGGAAAATCTACTTCAACAAGCAAATTAATTATAATAGGAATTGGAGTTTCGGCTATTTGTAAAGCTTTAACTAATATCCTTATTATAAATGGACCAGTAATATTTATAAAAGAAGCAACAACTTGGATAACAGGTACTATATATGGGTCAAACTGGAGTCATGTAATAATGATAACGGCAACATTCTTTGTTTTCGCTATAATGGCAGTAATATTTATAAAAGATTTAAATCTACATCAATTAGATGATGATGTAGTAACAGTTCTTGGAAATAACTTACGTAAAAGTAGATTAATACTTTTATGTATTTCGGCAGGATTAACAGCAGGTGCTGTGACTATTGGAGGAGGTATAGGCTTTGTAGGTTTAATAGCACCTCATATTGCTAGAAAACTTGTAGATTCAAAGTTTGAGAATTTAATTCCCCTTTCAATACTTATAGGTGGAATAATAACTTTAGTAGCTGATTTTGCTTCTAAATGGTTATTCTATCCACAAGATTTACCTATAGGTATTTTTACAGCTTCAATAGGAGCACCTTACTTTATATATCTTTTAATAAAAAATAGAAAATATTCAAAGGGGAGATAAAAATGATAAAAGCAAAAGACTTAAAATTATGTTACGATGAAAAAGTTATATTAGATAATATAAATTTAGATATAGAAAAAGGAAAGATTACAGCATTAATTGGTTCTAATGGATGTGGAAAATCTACATTAATAAAGGCTATAGCAAGAATACTTATGCCTAAAAATGGATCTATAGAAATGGAGAATAAAGATATTCTTAAAATGCCTTCAAAAGAAGTATCTAAGATATTAGCAATGCTTCCTCAAAGTAGTAATGCTCCAGAAGATTTAACTATTTATGATTTAGTAAAACAAGGAAGATATCCATACCATAATTTACTATCATTTTGGAGTAAGAAAGATGAAGAAATAGTATTAGATTCTATAAAAAAAGTTGGCCTTATAGATGATAAAGATAGAACTTTAGATAGCTTATCTGGTGGACAAAGGCAAAGGGCTTGGATTGCATTAGCATTAGCACAAAATACAGATATAATACTTTTAGATGAACCTACAAATCATTTAGATATAAAATATCAATTAGAAATTTTAAATATTTTAAAAGATTTAAATGAAAAAGAAAACAGAACTATAGTAATGGTTATCCATGATATAAACCATGCTTTAAAGTATGCTGATAATATAGTTGCAATAAAAAATGGAAATATACTTGCTAAAGGCCATAAAGGTGATATTATAAATGAAAATCTTATAAAAGATGTATTTGGAGTTAAGTGTAAACTTATAGATTCACCTATAGATAATTGTAAATTATGTGTACCTTTTATATAAATTTAGAACGAGAAGATGGATATGGAGACATAGTGAACAAGGAAAAATAACTGAATAAAGTAAGAATATATATTTACTGATAGATAGACTCAGTAATGTAAATTATTTAAGTATAATAAAAGCTATTAATTATTTAATTAATAGCTTTTTACTTTTATTAAAATTTATATAATATTACTAGATGAACCGGGTAATTTTAATACAAGATTATTAATTTTAAATTAGGAAATAAAAATTAATGATGGCTCTACATATAAAGAAAGTGATTTTGTATTATTTAATAATGTAGATGGGAATATTATAGTAGAATCAATTACTGAAAAATCACTAGTTATTGTATTAAGTGGAGAGCCAATAAATGAGTCAATATTTACGCATGGTCAATTTGTAATGAATACAAAAGAAGAAATAATACAAGCATACGATGACTTTGATTTTGGAAAGTTTGGAACCTTTGATTTTTAAATATTTCATAGTTTAATTAAAACATTATACAAATAGAATCCGGTGGTGAGGGTGGCATGGGCAAAGTATCTAGAAGAGGATTTGATGAAAATGATAAAAGATGGTTTTCTGATAAAGAATTAATACGATTAAAAAAAGCTAAAGAAGAAATTGAGTGGTTAATAAATAGAGATTATAAAATAGACCCAGTAGTAAATTTTGTTGGGGATAGATACCAATTTTCATCTAGGCAAAGGGATGCATTGAAAAGATCAATATGTATAGAGGAAAAAATAATAATAAGAAAGTCAAAAAATCTTTCTATAGATAAAATAAATGACGGATGTTTATATATAGATGGATTTAATTTGATAATAACCCTTGAGGTTGCGTTATCTGGAGGAACTTTAATTTTAGGTAGCGATAATAATATTAGAGATTTGGCAGGGCTAAGGGGAACTTATAAAATTATTGATAAGACAGAGGAAGCTTTAAACTTAATAGGAAAGTTTTTAGAAAAATATAATTGTAAAGAAATTAAATTTTACTTAGATGCACCAGTTTCTAATTCTAGAAACTTAAAGTATAAAATATTAGATTATGCTAACCGTTGGAAAATTAAAACTGAAGTTGAATTAGTAAATAATGCAGATGTTATCTTAGACAAACTAGAGAGAGTAGTTAGTACTGATGCGGCAATACTTGATAAGTGTGTAAGCTATTTTAATATAGGAAAAAGTATAATTGATGAATATATAAAAGATGCAAATATTATAAATTTAGATGGAAAATCTAAGTAAATGGGTATCTATATATTATATAAACAAAATTAAGGCATTTTAAGAAAGATATAAATATATATAAATTCAATTAAAAGGAGAAATAAAATGAGCAGAGTATTATATATAAAAGCAAATATTAAACCAGAAGGTCAATCAAGAACATTTAAAGTTTCAGATGAATTTGTGGAAGAATACAAAAAAAATAATCCTAATGATGAAGTTGTAACATTAGATTTATATAAGGAAAATATAGATTTTTTAAGACCGGAAGATTTAGAAAAATTATTTAGTCCTAAAGATGAGGATAGTAAAAATCATCCAAAATTAAAATATGCTTACCAATTGCAGAAGCTGATAAATACATAATTGCAGCTCCAATGTGGAATTTAAGTATCCCGGCAATATTAAAAGCATATATAGATTATGTAAGTGTATCAGGTATAACATTTAAATATACAGCACAAGGGCCAGTTGGGCTTTTAAATAATAAAAAAGCTGTTCATATAGTATCTAGAGGTGGAGATTATAATAATTCACCATATGAAATGGGTGATAGATATTTAAAAACTATACTAGGATTTTTCGGAATTACAGATATGAAAACAATAGCATTAGATAATACAGACACAGGTGTTGCGGATATAAATGAAATAATAGAAAATGGTAAAAAACAAGCTAAAGAGATAGCAAGCAAATTTTAATTAATTTTTATAATAAAGTAAAGCTCTAGAAATATTTCTAGAGCTTTTTAGTTTATAATAATATTATATGAAATTTTAGTGGAGACTAATAATAGGGGTGATATATATGATTAAGGGGTATTCAGATTTAAGTAATTTAGAAAAACATGAAGTTTATAAGTTTGTTAATAGAAATGGGGATTCAGAAAAATCATTAGATGAAATTGAGGATTTATTTAATAATAAGGTAAATGGATATGGTGAGGGAAGTTTATTTTGTTTTATAGATAATAAGGTGGTTGGGAAAGTATCTATAGTTCTAGAGGTTTGTAAAGAACTTGGAGCTGTATATATATATTCGCACGAGATATTAGATGATTTTGAAAATAAGGAATTGGTTGTAATAGATTTAACTAATACAGCAATAGAAATATCTAAAAAACATAATCCTACTTCAATATATTTATGCGCAGGTAATAAGGAACACCTTAGAATACTCGAAAATTTAGGGTATAAAGAAGAATATATGTCTCTTAGTATGACTTTAGATGATAAATCATTAAGAGAAAAGACTTTAGATTTAATTAAATTAAGTAATGAAAATAAAGAAATATATTTAAATATAATTAATGATTCATTTAGCGATATGCCTCATGGAATATACCATTATATTACAGACATAGAAAAATACATAAATAAATCTGATGAAAATAATCATTTCTTTATGGTGGTTAAAGATAATAATATTATAGGATTTATGAATATTGAAATAGAAAAAGATAGAGGATTATTTGACATTGGGCTATGTAAGGAATATAGGGGAAAAGGATATGGTAAATCTTTATTGGAAACAGCAATAGATTTTTTAAATAAAAAATCTGTAGAAAATATTGAATTAATTGTTATTAAAAAAAATCAAAGAGCTTATAATATGTACAAAAACAGAGGATTTAAAGATAAATCAATTTTAGGATATTGGATGGAAGTTAAGTAACATATTATTTAAATATATAATTTAATTTGTTTGATTTTATCTATAATAAATAAAACCGTGTCAAAAATAGATGATACGGTTTTATTTATTTACTTTTTTATATCAGATTTTAGTTGTAAAAGGAGAGTATTTGCAGAAACTGCACTTGCACTGGCATCAAGAAAATAATCTAGTTGACTTGTATCATCTAAGTAAACTAATAAACTAGATAAACCTAGTTGATATAAGGAACTAATATACATTATTGAAGAATAAGTCCTCTTTATATGCAAGTTATTTTCTTTAGAATATGCTGTAATTATTTTATTAGAGTTTTCAGATAGTATAGAATCATTAAATGCAACTTGTTTAAAAATATCATCCTTACTAAGATTTTCTTTAGATAAAATGGTTTTAAATAGAACATTCATATTATTATTGACCATATCTAAATCTTTAACTGATTTTTCAACTAGAGCTGGATTGGCAAATGAAATATTTGTAAAAAGTAATAAAAAGCAGAGTGTCGAAACCAATAGTTTTTTCATATATACCTCCATAAAAAATAATATTATGTAATCATAAATAGTATATGTTATTAATATTTAACTATGCGAAGATGAGATTACCAATATTTTGGAGACATAATAAGAGGAATTTTAACATAGAAGCTAAATATAATTTATATACAGTTTGGATAATGTATAAATAGTTGGAAACAATAGTTTTGATAGTAACTAAAATATGAGTTCAATAGTTTGAAGTTAAGTAATTATATTATTTTTCGCATAAGATCTTGATAATTATTAAAAGAAAGAGTGTGTAAAATTTATGGATGATAGAGAACTTAAAAGAGAGCAACTAATAGAAAAAGTCAAGACATTAAGCCCTTTTGAATTAAAGGATGAATTAATAAATTTAGCTAAAAAGTCAGAGCGAAAAGGTGTAAGGGTTTTACTTAATGCAGGAAGAGGAAATCCAAACTGGACGGCATCGACTCCAAGACAATCATTTTTTACATTAGGACAATTTGCAGTACACGAAAGTCAAAGAGTTTGGTGTGATGGTGATTTAGCTGGTATGCCAGAAAAACAAGGTATATATGATAGATTTAAAGCTTATTACAATGAACGTAAAGATGTAGAAGGGATTGAATTATTAGATAAAATTATAGATTATGGTATAGAAAAACATAACTTTGAACCAGACTCATGGGTATTTGAATTAGTAGATGGTATTATTGGTGATAACTACCCAGTACCAGATCGTATGTTAATTAGAATTGAAAAAGTAGTAAGAGAATACTTAATTAAAGAAATGGGTGGAAACTTAAAAGATGCAACACAAGATCTTTTTGCAGTAGAAGGTGGTACTGCTGCAATGTGCTACATATTTGATTCATTAATAGCAAATTATTTAATGAATAAAGGTGATAAATTAGCGTTAATGGTTCCAATTTTCACGCCATATATAGATATACCAGATTTACCTAGATATAAATTTGATGTGGTAGAAGTTCGTGCATCATCAATGAGTGAAGAAGGTAGACATACTTGGCAATATCCCAAAGAAGAATTAGATAAACTTGCCGACCCTAGTATAAAAGCCCTTTGCATAGTTAACCCAAGTAACCCACCATCAGTTGCAATGGACGAAGAATCAATGAATTACTTAAAGAAAATTGTTGAAGAAAAAAATCCGAACTTAATAATTATAACAGACGATGTATATGGAACATTTGCAGATAATTTTAAGTCTTTAATGGTTACAATGCCATTTAATACTTTGGGTGTATACTCTTTCTCAAAATATTTTGGAGTAACTGGTTGGAGGTTAGGTGTTATAGCACTTGCTAAAGATAATATATTTAATAAATTAATATCAGAACTACCAAATGATAAAAAAGATATAATTGCAGAAAGATATTCATCTTTAACTACTGAACCAGAAAAAATTAAATTTATAGATAGAATAGTAGCTGATAGTAGGCAAGTGGCTCTAAATCATACTGCAGGATTATCAACGCCTTTACAAGTTCAAATGGCAATCTTTTCAATATTTGCATTGCTAGATAGTGATAACCGATATAAAGAAAAAACAAAATCTATTTGTAGAAAGCGTAAGCAATTATTATATGATAACTTGATTGGATTGCCAATTAAAGTAGACCCGCATAGTACTTCCTATTATAATCAATATGATTTATTAATTTGGGCTAAAATGAAATATGGAAAAGATTTTGCAAGATACCTAGAAAAAGAGAGAGATGTTATAGAGTTTTTATTTGAATTAGCTGAAAGGCATAGTATAGTATTACTAAATGGTGGTGGATTTGAAGGTCCAACTTGGTCAATTCGTGTTTCTCTTGCAAATTTAAAAGACGAGCAATATATTGAAATAGGAAAAGCCATAAATAATTTATTTGATGAGTATGCTAGAGATTGGAAAGAATCTAGATAGATTTAAAACATTAAATTATAAATTGATTAGAGAAAATACCTTTTTAAATTAAATAAATTTAATATATAAATAAGTCACAAATCCTTCCTTAATATCGTTATATATTATAGTGATATTAAGAAAGGACTTTATATTTATCTTTGAAAACATATCACAACTAAAATAAATTTAAATAGCTTGGGAGATATAAAGTTGAATAATAAAATAATACATATATTAATAACCATAATTTCTATATCAATAGTTTGTGTATTTACAATGAATAAAAATAGGATGGTTGAACTTGTTGGGTATAGTGAAAATTGGGATATAACACTAACAATAGAAAATAAGCAATCTACTTTAAAAATATATCCTAAAAACTCAATTTTAAAAAGTGAAGAAGATATATATTATTCTTATAATTTATATAAAGGTAAAAATATTATATCGGCAGTAAGATTTGATTTTTTTAATTATAAAAATCCATCAATAGAAAAAAGAGTGAGTTTTAGAGAAGTTTATAAAAATGAATTATATGGAATTGAAATTGAATGTAATGATATTAGAGAAGTTATTATTTTAAATAAAACAGTATAAAAAAGAAAAAATAATTTAGAAAACTAACTAGTTTGCATTTTAACTTTATAAAATATTTTATTTTTTGAAAATTATTAATAATATTAATTAAAAATATTGACAAACTTTTATTGAAAAGCTATATTTATATTAAATAATAACTGGATATAACGCATTTGGCGTGTTACTGATTATGCAGGCAAGACCAAATTTTATAAAACATTATAGTTTTTATAATGTTTTATAAGGTTTGGTCATTTTTTGTTTGAATTTTAAAAGAGGGGGGCATGAAAATATTTATGAAAATTACAAAAGTGATTAATAATAATGTTGTTTGTGCTTACAATGCAAATAACAAAGAAGTTGTTATTATGGGTAAAGGAATTGGTTTCAAAGCAGTAGAAGGGGAAGAAATTGATAAGCGTAAGGTAGAAAAAATCTTTACAATGGATAGTCAATCTACTATTGATAAGTTTAAGCAACTTATTGAAAAATTACCTTTGGAGCACTTTAAGGTATCTCACGAGATTATTAGTTATACAAGACGTACTTTAGGTAAAAGATTGAATCAAAATATATATATTACATTAACTGATCATATTAATTTTGCAGTACAGAGATTTGAAAATGGAATGCAGTTTTCAAATCCACTATTATGGGAGGTAAAACAATTTTATAAAAGTGAATTCTTAATAGGTGAATATGCTGTTAGATTGATCAAGAAAAGGTTAGGAATAAGTATGACTGAAGATGAGGCAGCAAATATTGCCCTTCATATTGTAAATGCAGAGTACAACACAGATATGAAAGATGCCCTTAAAATTACTACATTAATAAGTGATATTTTAAAAATTGTTAAAGATTTTTATATAATTGAATTAGATGAGGAAAGTTTGCATTATTCAAGGTTTATCACTCATTTAAAATTTCTATCTCAAAGAATATTTGCAGATGAATTATTAAAAGAAAATGATGATGTATTTACAGACATAATTATCAGTAGATACCCTAAAGAATATGAATGTAGTTTAAAAATAAAAAATTATATAAAAGATAAATATAAGAAAAATGTTTCTGGGGAAGAGTTAGCATATTTAACGGTACATATTAAAAGAGTATCTATGCTTACACATGAACTTTAGAAATAGAATATGTATTTGGAGGAACACAATGTTTAAGAAATTAAAAGAAAAACTAGGAAAAAAAGAAAATAATGGCATATTAATTGGATCACCTATAGAAGGTGAAGTAGTTTCTATAAAAGAAGTTAATGACCCTACTTTCTCAGAAGAAATACTAGGTAAGGGTATTGCAATAAAACCAAGTAATGGTAGAGTTGTAGCTCCAGTAGATGGAGAAGTAACTATTATGTTTAAAACAAAACACGCAGTATCTTTAGTAAGTGAAGATGGTGTAGAAATTTTGATACATGTAGGTCTTGAAACTGTCAATTTAAAAGGAGAGCATTTCAAATCTCATGTAGATGTAGGAGATAAAGTAGAAGCTGGGGATTTATTAGTTGAGTTCAATATAGATAAAATTAAAGAAGCTGGATATGATATAACTACTCCAGTTGTAGTTTGTAATACAGCTGAATTTAGCAATGTATTAGAAAGTAAAATAGGAAAAGTAAAAGAACTGGATAAAGTTATTGAAGTTATCAAATAAATATAACAATGTATTTAAGGATGAAATCCTTTAAATAAAAAATATGAGGGGGGTATATTTATTATGATGAAATATTTACAAAGATTAGGTAAGTCATTAATGCTTCCAGTTGCATGTCTACCAGTTGCAAGTATCTTTATGGGTATTGGTTACTGGATTGACCCAACAGGTTGGGGAGCAAATAGTGTATTAGCAGCTTTTTTAATAAAAGCAGGTAGTGCATTAATTGATAACATGGCGATTTTATTTGCTATAGGTGTTGGAGTTGGAATGTCTGATGACAGTGATGGAACAGCTGGTCTTGCAGGTCTTGTTTCATGGTTAATTATTACAACATTATTAGCACCAGAATCAGTAGCATTCTTCAAAGGTATACCAGTGGAAGAAGTAGCAGCAGCATTTACTAAAATACAAACTCAGTTTACAGGTATTATATCAGGTTTAATAGGAGCTAGTTGCTACAATAAATTTAAAAAGACTAAGTTACCAGACGCATTATCATTCTTTAGTGGAAAACGATCAGTTGCAATCGTGACGGCAGGTGCATCAGTTTTAGCAGCATTAGTGTTATTCTTTGTATGGCCAGTAGTTTATAATGCATTAGTAGCATTTGGAGAGTCTATAGTTTCTACTGGAGCAGTAGGTTCAGGTATATATATGTTCTTTAATAGATTATTAATACCAGCAGGTCTTCATCATGCGCTTAATTCAGTATTCTGGTTTGATGTAGCTGGAATAAATGATATAGCTAATTTCTGGGGAACAGCAGGAGCAGTAGGAACTAAAGGTGTTACAGGAATGTATCTTACAGGTTTCTTCCCAGTAATGATGTTTGGACTACCAGCAGGAGCACTTGCAATGTATCATACTGCAAAAGATAAGAAGAAAAAAGCTGTATATGGATTATTATTAGCAGCAGCTATATCTTCATTCTTCTCAGGTGTTACAGAGCCATTAGAATTTGCATTTATGTTCCTAGCACCAGGATTATACTTTATACATGCAGTTTTAACAGGTATATCAGGAGTAGTTTGTGCATTATTACCAGTAAGATCAGGATTTAATTTTAGTGCAGGATTTGTAGACTGGTTTTTAAGTTTTAAAGCTCCAATGGCTGAAAACCCATGGATGTTAATACCAATAGGTTTAGCATTTGCTTTAATTTACTATGTAGTATTCCGCTTTGCTATAGTTAAATTTAATTTACATACACCAGGTAGAGAAGAAGATGAGGTCGAAGTAGACAATACTTCAAATGTTTTAAACAATAACTCTAGATTTTCAAATAATAGCTTTACTGAAAAAGCAGAAATTATATTAAGAGGTCTTGGCGGAAAAGAAAATGTAACATCTATTGATAACTGCATAACTAGACTTCGTTTAGAAATAAAAGATCAATCATTAATAAATGAAAAAGTTATTAAATCATCAGGTATATCAGGTATAATTAGACCAGGTAAAAATAGTATACAAATTGTTGTAGGAACACAAGTACAGTTTGTAGCTGATGAACTTGAAAAATTGTATAACTCAAATATATAATAAGGTTTAAGTAAAAAAGATATTGTGGACTCACAATATCTTTTTTTATTTTGGAAAATATTATTGACAAATAAAAAAATGAGCTATACTATAGCTATAAGATACCCGTAGGGGGTATTGAAAATATAAATTAAAGCGGCTGAAATATATATAAAATTCGGTTTATAGATATAGCATCTATAAAAATATGAAAGGAGATACAAAATGAGTAATACAGTAAAAAGAAGTTTTAAAGTAACTGGAATGACATGCTCAGCTTGTGGTAAGGCTGCAGAAAGAGCTGTAAAAAAAGTTGATGGAGTAGTTGATCAAAGTGTAAACATGGCTACAGAAAAAATTCAAATAGAATATGATAATAGTAAAGTTAAATTTGAAGATTTAGAAAAAGCGGTAAAAAAAGCAGGGTACAATTTGATAGAAGATGTTAGTTATAATAAGATAGATTTCAAGATAGGTGGAATGACTTGTGCATCTTGTGCAAAAGCAATAGAAAGAGCAGTTAAAAAGTTAGATGGGGTAGAAAATATTAATGTAAATGTAGCTACAGAAAAAGCTACTATAAACTATGATACATCTAAATTAAAATTAACTCAAATAAGAAATACTATAGAAAAAGCAGGATATAAAGTATTAGAAAAGAGCACAACTAAAGATTCAAATGTAGATGAAGATAAGTTGAGAAAAGAAAAAGAAATGAAAATACTATTTACAAAGTTCTTAGTTGCAGTAGGATTTTCTATACCACTATTTTATATAGCAATGGGACCTATGATATCAAAACCATTTGGACCATGGCCAGTGCCAAATATTATAGATCCAATGGCAAATCCATTAAACTATGCTTTAATTCAATTAGTATTAGTAATACCAGTAATGGTAGCTGGAAATAAGTTCTATACAAATGGATTTAAAGCACTAATTAACAAAAGTCCAAATATGGATTCATTAGTAGCAATAGGAACACTAGCAGCATTTTTATACAGTGTATATACAACAATTCAAATGGCTACTACAGATATGGTAGCAGGTCATGGGCATCATCAATTGTACTATGAGAGTGCAGGTATAATAATTGCACTTATATTACTTGGTAAATATTTAGAATCAAAATCAAAAGGTAAAACAAGTGAGGCTATAAAGAAACTTATGGGTCTTCAGCCTAAAACGGCAATAGTTATAAAAGATGGAAAAGAAATAGAAATACCAATAGAAGAAGTTGAAGTTGGAGATATAATAATAGTTAAGCCAGGTAGTAAGATACCTGTAGATGGTATAGTAATAGAAGGTCACACTTCTGTAGATGAGTCGATGCTTACAGGAGAAAGTATACCTGTAGAAAAGAATATAGGAGATAAAGTTACAGGAGCAAGTATTAATAAAAATGGTAGCATAAAATTTAAAACAGAAAAAATAGGTGCAGATACTGTACTATCTCAAATTATAAAATTAGTTGAAGATGCACAAGGTAAAAAGGCACCAATAGCAAAATTAGCAGATACTGTATCAGGGTATTTTGTACCAACAGTTATAGCTATATCTTTATTATCAGCATTACTTTGGTTTGTAGTTGGAAGTAAGGACTTAGAATTTGTTCTTACAATATTTATATCAGTACTTGTAATAGCTTGCCCATGTGCCCTAGGTCTTGCAACTCCTACAGCAATCATGGTAGGTACAGGTAAAGGTGCAGAAAATGGAATATTAATAAAAGGTGGAGAGGCTCTAGAGTTAGCTCATAAGATAGATACGATAATATTTGATAAAACTGGAACGATAACAGAAGGAAAACCTCAAGTTACAGATATAGTAGTAAGTAATGGTGTAAATGAAGATTATTTATTATGCATAGCATCAAGCGCTGAAAAAGGTTCAGAACATCCACTAGGAGAAGCCATAGTAAAATTTGGTGAAGAAAAAAATATTGAATTTATGAAGGTAGAAAAATTCAAAGCTATACCAGGACATGGTATAGAAGTAACTATAGATAATAAAAATGTTTTACTTGGAAATAAAAAGCTTATGGATGATAGAAATATAAGTCTAGGGGATTTAAAAGATAAATCAGATGAATTAGCCACACAAGGTAAAACACCTATGTATATAGCTATGGAAAATGACCTATCAGGAATAATAGCAGTAGCAGACGTAGTTAAAGAAAGCAGTAAAAGAGCTATAGAAAAACTTCATAGTATGGGAATAAAAGTAGCTATGGTAACAGGAGATAATAAAAAGACTGCTGATGCAATAGCAAAAGAAGTTGGTATAGATATAGTACTTGCAGAAGTTTTACCACAAGATAAATCAAATGAGGTTAAAAAACTTCAAGAACAAGGAAAGTTTGTTGCTATGGTAGGGGATGGAATAAATGATGCTCCAGCTTTAGCTGAGGCGAATATAGGTATAGCAATAGGAAGTGGAACAGATGTAGCTATGGAATCTGCTGATATAGTTTTAATGAGAAGTGACTTAATGGATGTTCCAACAGCTATAAAGTTAAGTAAAGAAACTATAAAAAATATTAAACAAAACTTATTCTGGGCATTTGCATACAACACAGTAGGAATACCAATAGCAGCAGGTGTACTATACATGTTTGGTGGTCCCTTATTAAATCCAATGTTTGCAGCAGCAGCTATGAGTTTAAGTTCAGTATCTGTAATTAGTAATGCACTTAGACTTAAAGGATTTAAAGCATATAAGTAATAGATTAAAAATAAAGCATAAAAAGACTATGGATATAAATTTATATTCATAGTCTTTTTTATGTATTTTTATAAAGGAATATAGAGTTTTTTGTAGAAATTTAATTAATCACTAAATTTTAATATAAGGAGAAATTTTATATGAATAGCACAGTATTTGATGTAATAGTTATAGGTGCAGGACTTGGTGGAATACGTTGTTCACAAGAACTTTTAAAAAATAATTTAAAAGTATGTATGGTAACTTCGAAAGAATTTTGTTCTGGAGCTAGTTTTTACCCTGGGACTTGGGGACTTGGAATGATTGGACCTAAAGATGAAAAAGATAAGAAGGATTTATTAGAAAATATAAATAGAGTTGGATGTAACTTATCTAATCCACAATTAAGCTCTATTTTGGTGGATAGTGTGAATAATGAAATCGATTTACTAATAGAACAAGGGATAAATTTAAAAAAGTCTGTGGATAAAGATGGAGTTGTTCCATGTTTTGATTCTAATAAAAGAAGATGGTTTGGTTTTGATTTCAAAAGTGCAAAAGAAGTATTTAGTAATATGCTAGATAATGAAAGTTTTACATTAATATCAAAAACTAAAGTTATTGATATTTATAATAAAGGAAAGAGCTCTAAGGGAGTTTTAATAGAAAATAAGGATAAATCAATAGATTTAATAAAATCAAAATCAATAGTAATAGCATCTGGAGGCTATACTTCTTTATTTAAACATAACTTTTCTCTTGAACTTGATTCTCCTATAGTTCAGTACTTGGCTAATAAAATAGGATGTGAACTTATTAATCTAGAATTTGTTCAATTTATACCAGCGTATATAAAACCTATGTATAAAACTATTTTTAATGAAAGAGTTTTCAAATATATAAATCTTAAGGATAAAGATGGAAATGACATTTTAGAAAATATAGATGATATAGATACTATAATGGATGAAAGGTCAACGTATGGTCCATTTACCACACGTCTTAGATCAAGTATAGTTGATAAAACATTATTTAAATATTATCAAAAAGATAATAATAGTGCTTGCTTTGAGTATCCCAAAAATATAGATAGTATAAACGATACTTTAATATACAATTATTTTAAGTGGATTAGTGAATCGAAAAAAGATATCAATGATAAAATACATATAGTACCATTTGCTCATGCTTGTAATGGTGGACTTAAAATAGATGAAAAAGCTTGTACTACAGTAGATGGAATATTTGCATGTGGAGAGGTAACTGGTGGAGTTCATGGTGCCGATAGAATCGGTGGATTATCTACTTGTAATGCATTAGTTTTTGGTGCTATAGCAGGAAGAAGTGCCAGTGAATATTGTAGATCAAATAATTTTGAAGATTTTAATATAAATAGTAATTATAGTGCAGAATATAATTTAGATGATTATAATAAATTTAAAAATGCTATATCTGAAATTAGAGAAGTGTTATATACCGAAGTTTCTATATTAAGAAGTGAAAAGAGTATTAAAAATGCTAAAAATAAGATTAATAGATTAAAAGTAAGTATCTCTAATATTAAACTTTCAATAAGTGATAAATCTATGCTTGATAGTTATATAAATTTTTCACTTATACTTTTAGATGCTATGATTAAACAAGATAAATCTATTGGATGCCATTGTAGAATTGATTAATAGTTAAGATGTTAGTAGAAATACTAACATCTTTTTTATAGTCATAAAATACTAAACTTATTAATCTGATATATCAATATGTATTTTTTTCATTAAGTAACCATGGTAATTTTGCTCTAAAAGACATTTCAATTACAGGAGTTGGAAATGTCTTAGGTACTAAATTACATTCGTTTCTAAATCCTACTGAAAAATCTTCTCTAATATTAATCATAGTAAAAACTTCTTGAAAAGTTAATATACTTCCAGAAATATGGTAAAACCCATCATAGATAAGTAATCCATTATCATCTTTATATGGTATATATACTTCAGCAGCTTTGTCCATTTCAATACCCAGTTTTTCAAACAAATATTTTATTTCGATAGGAAAATTGTTAATTGCAAGTAAATAGTTTCTACAACTTGCGCAATTACAATTTTTTGTTATTTCATAATAACTTTTATAAAAA
Source organism: Clostridium sp. CCUG 7971 (assembly GCF_017590215.1). Taxonomy (GTDB): domain Bacteria; phylum Bacillota; class Clostridia; order Peptostreptococcales; family Peptostreptococcaceae; genus Faecalimicrobium. The sequence goes on along the minus strand of NZ_JAFFPK010000083.1, from coordinate 15,575 downwards.
TTTTTTGTAACATCCTTATCGATATCTAAAATATATGTTCCTATCTCTAGCTTCAAACAATTCACCACCTTAATAAGACTTCAAATAATTTTACATATTTATTATACAGAAAAACTAACTATAAGTTAATTTAGATTTTTAGTATTAATATCATTTATAATAGAATGTATATGTAAAATTTTAAATAAAAATATCGGGATTTAATGGAAAATATGAAATATTTCCTAGGTAATATGTAGATAAAAGCTGAAAGTGAGTAGAATATAATTAAATTATATAAATTTTGAAAATAATTTTACATTATAACAATAATGCTTATATTAGTTGTATAATAGAAGTTATTAAAAATATAGTAATTAAAAAATAATATTAGATAGATAATTTAAAATAGGAATAAGGGTGATAACGTGGACTTAAATATAATAGAAGATATATTAAAATTTAATACGGATAGAACAAAATTCAACAGTGGATTTACTATGTATAAAAGAAATAGAATTATTAACGATTATTCAAAGATAGAAGGAGATAATGTTATATTTTATGCAACTATTATAGATGAATATCATAGACAAAATTATACTGCTATGATAAGTATTAATCTAAAAACTAGAGTAGTATCAAATATAAGTTGCGATTGTAGTGGATCAATATCAAAAGATAATAAGGCTCAAATATGTCCTCATATGGTTGCAATAGCTCTTAATGGTGTTAATAATCTAAAAAATGTAAAAACACAAGAATCTTATAATGAAGGAATAACAATAAATCCTCAAGTAATAGTAAATATAACTCAGTCAAGAAATGGTCATATGGGTATAAATTTAAATATTGATGGAGTTGATAAAATAAATTATAGAAGAATATTTAATTCTTTTAAAGAAAATAAAAAGTTACATAGACTTTCAAATGGAGATTACTTAGATTTAGAAGATGAAAATTTAGTAAAAGCCCTTAAATTAATAGATGTATTAGGGATATATAATGATTTTGAAAATATGAAAATACCTAATAATAAAGCTTTATATTTAGATAATTTCATAGAAGAAGAAAATATAGACTTTATAGATGGAAGACAGTACGTAAGTAATATAATTAAAAAGTTTAAAAAGAACTCAAAAATAGAATGTAGAGTCCCTAAAAATTTAAATGCTAAACTTAGAGACTATCAAGTTAGAGGATTTGAATTTTTTACAACATTATCAAACTATGAATTTGGATGTATATTAGCAGATGAGATGGGGCTTGGTAAAACTATTCAAGCAATAGCATTTTTACTATCTCAAGTAAATAAAAGAAGTATAGTAATAACACCGACAGCTCTTATATATAACTGGAAAAATGAGTTTGATAAATTTGCTCCAGATTTGAAAATAGGAGTAGCTCATGGAAATAAAGTAGAAAGAGATAAAATAATAAATAACATTAATGATTATGATGTTATATTAACTACTTACACAACGTTTAGAAATGATTTAGATAAATATGAAAATATAAGTTTTGATTATTGTGTTATAGATGAAGCACAAAATATAAAAAATCCAGATTCAATTATTACGAAAACTATAAAAAGTATAAATGCTAAAGTAAGATTTGCATTAACGGGCACTCCCATAGAGAATAATTTATTAGAACTATGGTCAATATTTGACTTTATAATGCCAGGTTATCTATATCATAAAGAAAAATTTAAAAGTATATTTGTAAATAACGATAAAAGTACAAGTGAGCTTAAAAAACTTATAAAACCATTTATGCTTAGAAGAACTAAAAAAGAAGTTATATCAGAACTTCCAGATAAAATAGAGCAAAAATTCTTTGTACAATTAGATAAAGGCCATAGAAAATCTTATAATGGATATATAAAACTTATAAAAGAGAAGATAAAAGAAGATAATCAAAATAATATAACTGTATTTTCTTACTTAACTAAAATAAGACAGTTATGCTTAGCGCCAGAGTTAATGGTTAAAAATTATATTGGTAAAAATTCTAAAATAGATATATTAGTAGATATAATAAATGATTCAGGGGATAAAAAGATACTGGTATTCTCTCAGTTTACAAAAGTACTAAGTATAATAGGACAAAGATTAGAGAACGAAAAAATCTCATATAGCTATTTAGATGGAAAAACTAGTGCAGAAGATAGAATTAAATTAGTTAATGAATTTAATAATAAAGAAGATAAAAAAATATTTTTAATATCATTAAAAGCAGGAGGAACAGGACTTAATTTAACTAGCGCAAGTATGGTTATTCATTTTGATCCTTGGTGGAATCCTGCTGTTGAAGACCAAGCAAGTGATAGAGCTCATAGAATAGGTCAAAAAAATGTTGTTAATGTTGTAAAGCTTATTGCTAAAGATACTGTTGAAGAAAGAGTAATTGGCTTACAAGAAAATAAAAAGGAGCTTATTGAAGATATTATAGATGGTAATTTAGATAATAGTAATACACTTAAAAATTTATCTAAAGATGATATAATAGATTTATTTATATAAAGTGCTTTTGTAAAACCAAACTTTATATTTACCAATAATTCTATAATATACAAAATAGTTAATTAAATGATATAATTATTTTAACAAATAATGATTTAAAGGAGTTTTTAGACTATGTCATTTTTTAATAAGATAGCAGGTTATGGATCAGTAGATAATCAATGTGAGGATAAGATAAGAGAATATTTACTAGATGATGAAGAAGTTATTATCGGATTTACATTTATAAGAGATTCTATAATACTTACTAATCATGGGCTTTATAGAGTAGATGTTCAAGGATTAAGTGGGAAAAAAGTAGAAGTAAAGTTCTTCCCTAAGAAGAATATTAAGAGTATATCTTTTGAAACAGCATCAACAATGGATTTAGATGTTGATATAAAAATAGGTGTTGATGGAAACACAGTGGTTACTCAAAATACATCATACAATGCTCCTATATCATTTAAAGTACCTAAAGCTCAAACAGAAGAAGCTAAGCAAATAGTAAGACTTGTAAAAGAATATTATCTTTGTAAATAAGATAAAAGAGATTGCGATTAATATTGCAATCTTTTTTTATACCTTAAATTAATTCTCAAACTTTAATAAATATAAGAGTATGTTTGAATTTATTGTCCATAATAAAATTAGGGTTAGTTAGATTTTGAATGAATAAAAAAAGAAAATATATAATTAAAGTTTATAAAAAAACGAAATATAAAATTTATAATGTTGACAATGTTCGATAATGTGAGTAAAATGTAAATATAAAATCAAATTTCGACAAAAATATTCGTTTTTTATAAAATATCTAGAGAGGGAGTTTGCACATTATGAAAAAGAAAGGTTATTATATGTTATTTATACCGTGTGTAATATTAGTAGCATACTTTATGATAGTTCCTTTAATTGGAACTATATTACCAACGTTTACTAATACGACAGATGGAATGTTTAGTGCATATACATCATTTTTTAAAGATGAATATATGATGAGTATATTTATTAGAACTATAAAGATATCATTATTATCGTCAATAATATGTATGTTTATTGGAGTACCAGTAGCATATTTCATATCAAGAACATCTAAAAAGTTAAGAGGGTTATTTATTGCATTGACAGTATTTCCAATTTTAACGAATTCTGTTGTTCGTTCGTTTGCATGGATGAGTATCTTAGGAAAAAATGGAGTTATCAATAGCTTACTTATTAAGCTTAATTTAATAACAGAACCATTATCACTTTTATATACTGAAGGAGCTATTATAATAGGTACTGTATACATATTCTTACCACTAATGATAATATCTCTTGTTGGAGTTATGGAAAATGTTGAAAATGATTTATTAGAAGCAGCTGAAAGCTTAGGAGCTAACAAATTAAAAGCATTTTTTAAAGTTATATTCCCATTAAGTTTACCAGGATTAATAGTTGGAACTGTATTAGTATTTACAGGTTCTTTAACTGCATATACAACACCTCAATTATTAGGTGGAAATAAAAATACAGTTTTAGCTACATTAATATATCAAAAGACTATGACATTAGGAGATTGGCAAGGAGCTGCAGTAGTAGCAACTATAATGATTATAGTTACATTAATAGTTATAAAAGGAATCAACTTCCTAGCATCAAGATTAGATAAGAGAGGTGTTTCTTAAGATGAAAAAGAGTAAATTTTTAACGGCATTTGTTGTATTAGTATATATATTCTTATTTGCACCATTAGCTATAATTGCTATGACAAGTATAGGAACGGAAAATTATATAGCATTTCCTCCGAAAGGATTTAGTTTACAATGGTTTACAACTGTATTTAAATCAGAAGCTTTTGTTAGCTCTATGATAACAAGCTTAACGATATCAGGTATAGCTACATTAGCTGCATTAGTTATAGGTATGCCAGCAGCTTATGGGTTAAGTAGATATGATTTTAAGGGCAAAGCAGCTATTAAAAGTTTCTTCTTCTCACCGCTTATAATACCAGGTATAGTAGTTGGGTTTTCATTATTCCAATTCTTACTAGTAAAGTTAAATCTTTCAGTAAATATGAGTTTATTTATTGGACATACATTAGTAATAATACCTTACATTATAAGGGTTGTAGGGTCTAGTTTAGAAGTATTTGATTATTCGATAGAAGAAGCAGCTATGAGTTTAGGATGTAAGAAATCACAAACTTTCTTTAAGGTAGTATTACCAAACATAACATCAGGAGTAATGGCAGCATTTATGTTAGCTTTTATAAATTCATTTAATAATGTTCCAGTATCAATGTTTTTAACTGGTCCAGGTGTGTCTACATTACCTATAACAATGATGAACTATGTTGAATATAACTATGATCCAACAGTATCAGCATTATCAGTAATACTAATGATATTAACTATTGGAATTATGTACATCTTAGAAAAGACATTAGGTCTTAACAACTTTGCAGGATAAAGTTATAACTAATAAAGACTTGGAGGATTAGTAAAATGGATTTAATAAAATTACAACATATAAATGTTTCATATGATAAAAAGAATAATATATTAGAAAACTTAAACCTAAATGTTAAAAAGGGGGAACTAGTATCTCTTCTTGGGCCAAGTGGATGTGGAAAAACTACAACACTAAGAGTTGTTGCAGGGTTTATAGAGCCAACAGCAGGTAAGTTTTTATTAGAAGATAAAGATTATACAAAAATACCTGTTCATGAAAGAAACTTCGGTTTAGTATTCCAAAGCTATGCGTTATTCCCACACTTAACAGTTGAAGAAAATGTAGCTTTTGGATTAAATATGAAAAAAGTACCAAAGGATGAGATAAAAGTAAAGGTTGCAGATATTTTAGAAACTGTAGATATGTCTCATTTAGCAAAAAGATATCCTAAAGAATTATCAGGTGGTCAAAGACAAAGGGTTGCTATAGCAAGGGCATTAGTTATAGAACCGAGCTTATTACTTTTAGACGAACCATTAAGTAACCTTGATGCTAAGTTAAGACTTAAAATGAGAGTTGAAATAAGAAAACTTCAACAAAAACTTGGGATAACAACATTATTTGTTACACATGATCAAGAGGAATGCTTCTCAATATCAGATAGAGTAGCAGTACTTAATAAAGGAGTTATAGAACAATTTGATACTCCTGAAAATATTTACTCAAATCCAGCTACTGAATTCGTTGCAAGATTCGTAGGGTTTGAAAACTTTATTGATTTAAAGAAAATTTCAGATAACACTTATGTTAATGAAAGTGGAGTTAAATTTAAGGTTGATAGAGATAAGGATAAAACACAAGTAAAAGCAACTATAAGACCAGATGATATAAAAATAGTTGATGAAGAATTAGAAAATACGATAGAGGGCACTATAGAAATAAGAACCTTCCTAGGTAAGGCTTACCAATATGATGTTAAAACATCTATGGGTAGTATAATTGTAAATAGTGAAAATAGTGTTATATATGAAAAAGGAAATAAAGTAAGACTTCAATTACCATCAAATAAAATAGTTATATTATAGGATAAAGGAGAAAAACTATGAACAAGAAAATTTTAACATTATTATTAACAGGTGTGATTTCAGCGACAGCTTTAGTTGGATGTGGAAAATCAGAAGAATCTGCATCAAACAAAAAACTTATAGTTTCCACTTGGGGATTAAATGAAGATGTATTAAAGAAAGAAGTATTTGAGCCATTTGCTAAAGAACATGGAGTAGAATTAGTTTTAGAAGTTGGAAATAACTCTGAAAGATTAACTAAAATGAAAAATAATCCAAATTCAAATATAGATATAACTTATTTAGCAGAATCATTTGCTGAGCAAGGAATAGAAGCAGGAATATTTGAAAAAATAGACTATTCAAAAATACCAAATTCTAAAAGTATAAATGAAAAAGCTAAAGCTACTGTAGAAAGAGGATATGGTCCAGCTTATACATTAAATAGTATAGGAATAGTAGTAGATCCATCAGCAGGTATAGACATAAAATCATGGGAAGATTTATGGAAGCCTGAGTTAAAAGGAAAAATAGCTATACCAGATATAACAACTACTAATGGTGCTGCGGTAGTAAGTATAGCGGCTCAAAAAGCAGGTGTAGATATAACTAAAGATAAAGGTGAAGCTGCATTTAAAGAATTAGAAAAATTAAAGCCAAATGTTGTTAAAACTTACTCTAAATCATCAGATTTAGCTAATATGTTCTCAAGCGGAGAAATAGTAGCAGCAGTAGCTTCAGATTTTGCATTTGAAACAATAGCAAAAGCTAAGCCAGAAGTTAAAAATGTAATACCTGAATCAGGAACTTACTTAAACTTCAATACAATAAATATTAACAAAAATTCAAAGAATAAAGATTTAGCTTATGAATTTATAAACTATGCTTTAAGTCCAGAAGTTCAAGAAAGAGCAGCTAAAGCTTTAAGTGAAGCTCCAGTTAATGGCGAAGTTAAATTAAATGAAGAAGATGCTAAGAATTTAACATACGGAAAAGTGTTAGAAAATGCAAAAGTAATAGACTTTAAATTTGTAAATACATTAATGAATGAATGGATTAATACTTGGAACAGAATAATGAACTAGTGTTAAATAGGTGAGACTATGGAAGTACAATTAATTATAAAAAACTTAAAAGTATATAATAGTTACTTTAAACAGTTTATATTAGGTGATGTTATAATACATGAAGGTAAGTTTATTCATATAGGGGAAAACTATGACGACAGACTAACATCTAATAATATTATAGACGGTAATAATAAGTACATGATTCCAGGACTTGTAGATATACACATGCATATAGAGAGCTCAATGACAATTCCAAGTGAATTTTCAAAGGCTGTCATAAAACAAGGGGTCACTACAGTTGTAGCTGACCCTCATGAAATTGCAAATGTTTTTGGGGTTGAAGGAATTAAAGAATTTTTAAAGGAAGAAGAAAAGGTAGATATATTTTATGGAATACCAAGCTCAGTTCCATCAACATCGTCAGAACTAGAAACTACTGGGGGACAAATAGGAGTAAAGGAAGTAAGAGAATTATTAAATTATGATAAAGTTTTATGCTTAGGAGAAGTAATGAACTTTAAAGATTTAATAGATGATAAAACTTCTAAAATTAATAATATAATAAACTACGTTAAATATAATAATAAAAATATACCTTTAGAAGGTCATTGCCCCAAAATAGAAGGTGTAGATTTATCTCTTTATTTATGTAGTGGAGTCAATGGAGACCATACTCAACAAAGCGTGAAATCTCTAGAAGAAAAAATTAGGAATGGTATGTTTATAGAAGTTCAACATAAATCTATGACTAAAGAAAATATGAGTTATTTGATAGAAAATAATTTATATGAGCATTTTTGCTTAGCAACAGATGATGTAATGGCAGATAAACTTTTAGATGGACACCTTAATAAGTTAGTTATAGAAGCAATGAATTTGGGGATGTCACCAGAAAATTCCATATATGTATCAACGTATACTCCAGCTAGAAGAATGGGATTATTTGATAGAGGAAGTATAGCTCCAGGAAAGATTGCAGACTTTATTTTACTTAGTAATTTAGAAGAATTTAAAATAGAAGAAGTTTATAAAAATGGAGAACAAGTATACAGTAAATCGAATGGGATAAAAAGAGAATATTTTAAAAATAAAAGTACTATAAAAAAAGAATTTTATAATAGCATAAAATTAGATAAAATTATTAATGATGATTTATTAGTAAAAGTTTCTAATAAATATTTAGATAATGTTACATGTAGAACAATGAAGGTGTCTGAAAATACAACATTTACACAGGAATGTGAAAAAACTTTAAAACTAGATAATCAAATACTTAAGTGGGAAAATAATGATTGCGCATTAATAGCTGTATTTGAAAGATATGGTAAAAATAATAATGTATCTTTTGGATTAGTAGAAGGTAGTATATTAAAAGAGGGCGCAGTTGCAACTACATGGGCTCATGACCATCATAACCTTATGGTAATGGGAAATAATGTAGATGATATGGTATTAGCTGCAAATAAAGTTATTTCACTAGGTGGAGGATATGCAGTAGCTAATAAAGGTAGTATATTAGCTAATTTAAGTCTACCAATAGGTGGAATAATTAGTGATGAACCTATTGAAATACTAGGAGAAAATTTAGGTAAAGTAAGAAGTGCTATGAAAGATTTAGGATATAATCATATGAATGAGATAATGTCATTTAGTACGTTATCACTACCAGTAAGCCCGGCGCTTAAAATCACAGATAAAGGATTAATAGATGTGGGTAAAAATAAGATTATCTCTTTATTTAAGTAATAGTTAGAACTATAAGAATTAGACTATGTATATACATAGTCTAATTTAATATACTTATACTTTGGAGGATAATATGAACACAAAAGATAAAGTAACTATATTAAAAAATATTACTATACTTACAATGAATGGAAATAGAGATATTATAGAAAATGGATTAGTAGCATTTAAAGATAATAAAATAATATATGTTTCAGATAAGAATATAGAAGAAGAACTTAAAAATGAATATGATATTGAAATTATAGATGGAGACGAAGGGATATTAATGCCGGGTATGATAAATTGTCATACACATGTTTCAATGGTTCCATTTAGAAGTTTAGCAGATGATTATAAAGATAGGTTAAAAAGATACTTGTTTCCACTGGAGCAAAAATTAGTAGATAAGGAACTAACTTATATAGGAGCGAAATATGGTATAGCTGAGATGTTGTTAGGAGGAGTCACAACATTTTGTGATATGTACTATTTTGAAGATGAAGTGGCAAAAGCTGCTAAAGAAATGAATATTAGAGGCATATTATGTGAAACTATAGTAGATTTTCCTTCACCAAATGCAAAAGAGCCATTTGGAGGATTAGAGTATTCAAAATGGTTTATAGAAAAATGGAAAGATGATAATTTAATAACTCCAGGGATAGCTCCTCATGCACCGTATACAAATACTGATGAATCTTTAAAAGAAGCATACAATATAAGTAAAGAATATAATGTTCCATTAACTACTCATTTAGCAGAAATGGATTATGAATTAAATGAGTATAAAGAAAAATACAATTTAACACCGGTTGCTTATATGGACAAATTAGGGATTTTAGATTCTAATTTTATATCAGCGCATGCTGTTCTAGTCGATGATAATGATATACAAATATTAAAAGAAAGAAATGTTAAAGTATCTCATAATATAGGGGCAAATTCTAAGGGAGCAAAAGGAGTAGCACCTATTATAAAAATGAGAGAAAAAGGAATTGATGTAGGATTAGGAACTGATGGACCGATGAGTGGAAATACATTAGATATAATAACTCAAATGTCTCAAGTGGGAAAAGTACATAAATTATTTAATAACGATAGAACACTAATGCCATCAGTAGAATTGGTAGAAATGGCAACAATTGGCGGGGCAAGAGTTCTTGGAATTGATAAAGAAGTTGGATCAATTGAAGTTGGAAAAAAAGCTGACTTAACTTTAATAGAAACAAGTTCTGTTAATATGCAACCTATATACGACTATTATGCTGCTATAGTGTATTCGGCTAATCCTTCTAATGTAGATACTGTTATAGTAGATGGAAAAGTAGCGGTAAAAAATAAGAAATTAGTAAGCGCAGACTTTAAAGAGATTAGAAAAAATCTCATAGATTTGAAAGAAAAAATAAATAATGTTGCTAAAATACTTTAAATTATTAAAAATAGATATTGATTTCAATCAATATCTATTTTTATAGGGATTATAAACCATATAATTTGTGTATAAATTATAATAACTATCATGTATTTGTAACTATCCATATTTTAGGATATACTAAATTATTGGATATTTAAATTGATAAATATATCCTTGCATAAGGATTAAAGTAAGTAAAAGGAGGTTGAAAGTATGAGTGAAATAATTAAATCAAATAGAACAAAAGGAATAATATGTATAATAGCATCGGCATTAGGATTTGCTCTTATGTCAGCATGCGTAAAATTAGCTGGTGATGTACCAAATTTTCAAAAAGTATTTTTTAGAAACTTAGTGTCAGCATTAGTAGCACTATATTTAATAATGAAGCATAAAGGAAGTTTAACTGGTAAGAAAGAAAATAGGAAACTTTTAATTCTTAGATCGACTTTTGGAACTCTAGGTGTAATTCTTAACTTTTATGCTATTGATAAATTAGTTTTATCAGATGCAAATATGTTAAATAAACTTAGTCCATTTCTTGTAGTGATACTTTGTGCTATATTTTTAAATGAAAAGATAAATAAAATACAAATAGGATCAATTATAATAGCATTTATAGGAGCGTTATTTATAATAAAACCTACATTTAGTATAGAAGTAATACCTTATATTATAGGGGTTATGGGAGCTTTATTTGCAGCATCTGCATATACTTGCTTAAGAGCTATTGGAAATAAAGAAGAGCCTTATACTATAGTATTTTTCTTCTCAATGTTTTCATTAATTACAATTTTACCAGCATTTATATATGTATACGAACCAATGACATTAGCTCAATTATTATATTTAATTTTAGCCGGAGTATTTGCTAGCTTAGGTCAATTTGGAATAACTTTAGCATATAGATATGCACCTGCTAAAGAAATATCTATATTCGATTATAGTAATATAATTTTCTCTGCAATCTTAAGCATATTTTTATTTAATCAAATACCGGATATGCTAAGTATAGTTGGATATTTAATAGTATTTTCTGCAGCATTTTATATATTTTTATATAATAAAAAATTAGACAAAATAGAAAATAGTAAATAAGTATTAAAAAAGCGTTTGAATTAATTTAATATATATAATAATATTGATGTGTAAAAAATTAACTTAAAATAAATGATAAGGTGTGAATAAATGGACGATTTAAAAAAAGCAATTGATGAAATAACTAGCCAAGATATAATTAAAATAGTTATAAGTAACAAAATGAATAAAGATATTGAGTACAATAAAATAGCATTTGGATTAAAAGAAAATAATAAAGGAAAGTATTATCAAATAGAAAAATACACAGATAAGCAAGTATTTCATGAAAATATTGACAAAGATGATTTAAATGAGAAGGTTGAAAAGTACTTATCAGGGAATTATAAGAACTTAGCTGCTTGGTCAAATGATAGTACATTTGACTTAAAAATATCTAAAAAAGGTAAAGTATTTTTAGGAAAAAAGAAAAGTGATAATGAAAACCTTGTAAATAAAGGACACAATAAAGAAAAAAATTATATTCTTAAAGAAGGTATGATAATTCAACCTCTTATAGATTTAGGTGTATTTACTAAAGAAGGTAAAGTAGTTAATTCTAAATATGACAAGTACAAGCAAATAAATAGATTTGTTGAAATTATTGATGATGAAATTAAAAAAAATGATTATAAAGAACTTACTATACTGGATTTTGGATGTGGAAAATCTTACTTAACATTTGTACTATATTATTACTTTGTAGAAATTAAAAAAATTAATGTAAAAATGATAGGTTTAGACCTTAAAGCTGATGTAATTAAAAAATGTAATGATATAGCTAAAAGATATAATTATGAAAATCTACATTTTGAAATCGGAGATGTTAATGGGTTTAAATATAATAATAAAGTAGATATGGTAATTACGTTACATGCATGTGATACAGCGACTGATTATGCTTTATACAATGCGATAAAATGGAATAGTAAAATGATTTTTTCTGTTCCTTGTTGCCAACATGAGTTTAATCATCAAATGAAAGCTAAATCTTTAGATATATTAACTAAATATGGAATAGTTCAAGAAAGAGTAGCAGCACTTATGACTGACGCAGCTAGAGCTAACTTATTAGAAAGCGCTGGATATAAAACTCAGCTTTTAGAATTTATAGATATAGCACATTCTCCTAAGAACATACTAATTAGAGCTTCAAAAGGAAATATATCTAAGGATAAAAAAGAAAAATCATTAAATGAAGTTAAGACTTTAATGGATCAGTTTAATTTTAATCCTACATTATTTAACTTGTTAAAAGAAGATAATTTGATTTAATATATAAAACCCTGTATCTATAAAAAATTAGTTACAGGGTTTTTTATCTATATTAATTCAATTGATATTTTTAGTATATATCCTTCTTTACTTGCAGAAGTTAATTCATTTAAAATTTCTTTTATATAAGAATGATTTCCTATTTTTAGATCATTTTTTTGTATATAATCATACATTTTATCAATGGTAGATTCTACTGTTACATAATATCCTTTATGGTATCCAACTAAATATAGACCTTTTTTCTTAATATGCATTTTAGAAGTAGGAGTATTTTTATCTACTAATTGTAAGGCACGTTCACGCTCTAGTTTATACCCATTACCTGTATGAGCAATATCTAATAATAAGCATATTGAATCACTAAGATCATAGTGGTGAACATACTCACTAAGATTATCTTTAATAATTTCATACATATCCTCATCTGTAGAAACCTTTAGGGATCTACCTAGAATATAGTATTCTTCATTATGATATTCAATATTAAATGTGGAAAAGTCAATATTAGAAGCAAATCTAATTTTATCAACTCGATTTTGTAGTGTATGTTGAAGATTTTTTAACTTATTAATTTCTTTATCGATATCATTAATTTTATCTACAAAGATTTCTTCTATTTGCTTAGGAGTACGATTGTCTAGATGATACTTTATTTTAGATAATGGCATTCCTAAGTCTTTCATAATAGATATAAAGTAAAATAAGGTTAGTTGTTCATGGGAGTATAGTCTATATCCATTATCATCAAAAGCTTCAGGTTTTAAAAGATCAATATCATCATAATGAAATAATGTATGCTTTTTTACGTTACAAAGCTTTGCAAATTCTCCTGTTGAAAGATATCTTAAATTTTTTCTCATATTTTTAAATCTCCTATTGACTATAGTGTTACCCTATATCTTATTATATCATAATAGAATAATAAGAATTCAAGGAAGTGAAAATATAATTTATTAGCTTTATACGAATTAATATTTAAGAAGAGGAGAATGTAAAAATGGATAATAGAAATGTTGCACTAGGAAGTGGTAGCATTGGTAAATTACTTTTAAATTTAGCTGTTCCAACAATAGTTGCACAAATGGTAAACCTACTATATAACATAATAGATAGAATATTTATAGGTAGAATGCCAAATGGAGAATTGGCAATGGCAGGTATTGGAGTGGCAATGCCTATAATAATGCTAGTTTCTGCATTTAGTGCATTAATTGGTAGTGGTGGAGCTCCATTAGTAGCAATTAAAATGGGAGAAAAAGATAATGATGAAGCTGAAAAAATAATGAGTAATAGTTTCTCTACACTTATTGTACTATCATTAATTTTAACGACAATATTTATAGTTTTTAAAGAACAAATACTTTGGGCATTCGGTGCAAGTGAAGCTACTATAGGATATTCTATGGATTATTTAACAATATATATAATAGGTACTATATTTGCACTAATATCTGTAGGTATGAATCCATTTATTAATACTCAAGGATTCACAAAAATAGGAATGTTTACGGTATCTATAGGTGCTTTGATAAATATAATTCTTGACCCTATATTTATATTTGGATTTGGAATGGGAGTTAAAGGTGCAGCGCTTGCTACTATAATAGCCCAAGCAGTTTCTGCAATTTGGGTATTAAAATTTTTACTTGGAAAGAAAAGTATTCTAAAAATTAGAAAAAAATATTTATTACTAAGTAAGAAGGTAATATTACCTGTACTGGCTTTAGGTATAGCACCTTTTATTATGCAAAGTACGGAAAGTTTGGTATTAATTAGTTTAAATAATCAATTATCAAAATTTGGTGGAGACTTAGCTATTGGTGCTATGACTATAATGAGTAGTATAATGCAAATAATTACATTGCCACTTATGGGTCTTACCCAAGGTGCACAGCCAATTATAAGTTACAACTACGGAGCTAAAAATTTAGATAGAGTTAAAAAAGCATTTAAGTTATTAATAATAAGTTGCTTAATTTACACAGTTACAATGGTTACATTAATAATGCTGTTACCATCTGTATTTGTAGGAATATTTAATAATAAACCAGAGCTTGTTGAAATAACATCATGGGCGATGAGAATATACTTCCCAGGTATGGCAATATTTGGGGCTCAGATAGCTTGTCAACAAACATTCTTAGCATTAGGGGAAGCGAAAATTTCTTTACTATTAGCATTATTAAGAAAGGTAGTATTATTAGTCCCTTTAATATTTATACTTCCAGCTATATTAGAAAATGGGTTCCAAGCAGTACTATTAGCTGAGCCAATTTCTGATATTTTAGCAGCAACAACTACTCTAATTTGTTTTATGATATTTTATAAAAAGACATTAAATTCTAATCTTGAAGGTCAACAAGATATATAGAAATATAAAAAAGAGTATCCCTTAATAATTAAATTATTGAGGTATACTCTTTTTTATCTTATAAAAAGTACATAAAATTTATCGTATTGTCGCAAAAACTAATCAATTTTACAAAGCTAATTGAAAAATAGTATAAAAAATTATAAATTTTATTAGTACATTATTGAATTTAATTGAAATTATAAGGGGGATAATGTTTTATATGTCGATTATGGATGATATAAAAAAGTTAAAAGCTAAACTAGAATTCGAGATAGAACAATATGATTTAGCTAAATTAACACATAATAATATAGTTGGGATAAGTCAAGAACTAGATGAATTAATTATAGAGTACATGCAAATAGAGAGCGATGATTTATATAGAAAAAATAAAATGGAAACTTCTAATAGCTAACAATATATGATTTAATTTAAATATCACTAATGGTCGATTTATCAAAAATAATAATCGTTTTTGTAAAGTGTATTGATTATTTATATTAAAAAAATTATTATTATAATAATGGGTTTTATTATAATATTTACTTAAAAGCTTAATATGTATTATAAAATAACTCTAAATGGGGAAGTATAGTATAAATTAATAATTATAAATATTCGGAGAAATAGAATTCACTAATGTGTTAGTGAATTCTATTTCTGTAATTACATATGCTT